>JAISQS010000675.1 GCA_031274045.1 Planctomycetaceae bacterium
TAGTTATTAAGGGAAAGGGAGTCGGTAACCTGTCGCGGTTTAGTTGAGACTCAAAATTGGCAGTACAAATTTTCAAGATGACTTCATTAAAAAAGGAATTATCAAGTGTAAAAAGTATATAACGAGGTCTCGCTCCTACAATTATCATGCTTTCTTGTGAATTATTAGTTGTTGGTTATTTATCACGAATGGCTGCTAGGATGGTTGGGTCTTTGATTTTGTTGTCTTCGGCTAGTAGTAGGGTTTTTGACATGATTTCGGCGGTTTTGGGATCGTCGTCAATGAACGGCAAAAATATACGTCCGCGTTGTTGTGAGTGTACGGGCAAAATTGTTAGCGAACCGCCAGCCATTATTTGCACTTCGCCGCTCCCAAGATGAACAGAGTATTCGCCTAATGTCCCCTTGATCAACACATGCGACTTCTTTATCGCAACGTTTTTTAATTTTAACAATCTGAGCGTTTCGTCTAAAATTGCCAAACGCATTTCCACTGTTGACAACGATGCTTCAGGATCAACTCCGCCAACATGCGCCACACTCACCACCAAATCCAAATCACGCATCACCTCCGAAAAAATAACCGGCGGAATCTCCATAAGCGGAATCACCTTAAGCGAACGCCGATCAACAAACTCAATCTTCTCAATCGACGGCGATTCAATATCCGAAGGCATGAACCAATCAGCATAACAATAAAGACGAACCAACACATCATATTTGTAAAACACCTTTTGAAAACCAAACAACTGATCAATCGTCCAATTACGACCCTTCAATAACGCCACCATCTTACGCGGCTGAACCTGATGACCCGCATAACGATTCGAACACGTCTTTGATTTTTTCTCGTCGGCATTCGGCAAATACAATTCACGAAACACCTGCTTAAACGGCTGAACAATCTCTCGCTCAAATACAATCTTTTGAAACAACTTCCAAGTCTTCGACTCAAAAAGATGCACCGGATGCGAAATCACAAGACGATCCGAAGCCTTCAGCTTTTTCGTTACGCTAATCTTGCCGTCAACATCAACCAATTTACCTTCCGCAAAAAATCCAAACGCACCATTCGCACAATAAACCAACTTTGAAATAATCGGGAAAATAACCGGATTCTGCGACAAATTAGAAAGTTCATCCGCCGTAAATTCAGAACCGTTTTCCATTGACTTCTCAAAATTAGTACGGACACTGCGAAATTGATCGCGGAATGTTTTGATAACTTCTTTGAGTTCGTCAACGTAAGAATGTTTTTTGAGTTTTGTTGGAATATCTTTGAGTTCGCTCCCGTCTTCTTTGAGGCTGCGAATAGCAGGCTTGCCAAACTCGTCAATCTGCACGGACAGTTCAAAACCATCAATCTTTTTCGGCACAATATATTTCGCCAACTCCTTCGATTTTTCCGTTTCCATTGCCCAAATAAAACGATTCACGTCATCAAATCCAGCCGCACGCGCGAGATTTTCCAACGCAATCTCACAAATTTTTCCTTCGGATTCTTTGCGTTGTTGTCCGAATTTTTTGCCTTCTTTGAGGAATTTTTGGATGAAATTGTAACGTTCGAGTTGTTCTTTTTCGGCTTTTCCTTTTTTGAACGGCAAAAGAGAATACGCGAGCAAGTTATCTTTGTTACGTTTATCAACAACCGATTTCCGTATCTCTTCAATTTTTAATTTGCCGCGAATTGCATCGGCGAAAATTTGTGCGCGTCGATGGTTGTTTCCGCTTGTGATATATTTTGCGGCGTTGTAGATCATTTGAAAACGTTTTTCGCCGACAGTTTTATAAGCATCGTTAAACCAATCAATATCAAACGCGCCGTCTTTGAGACGTTGCGGCGTGATTGGCGAATATCGCGCAATAATTGACTCTTTCGTTTCGTCCATCGTTTCGTTGATGTGCGCGTGAAAATACCAACACGCCGAAGTCAATCCATTCCACCCCAAAAATTCTTGCACAAGATCAATCCATTGCGGCGCGTACATCGCCGCTTCGAGCAGACGCTGTTCGGGAATCCCTGCAAATTGTTTCGGATCGGCATTCGCCTCCGGCTCACACGCTTTCAAAAGAGAACAAAAAACGGAACTGCGCGACTTGACATTTGAGTAAGAATAACCGCGTTCAAACGGCGTTTCATCCATTGCTTGCAAAATTGCAACAAAATAACGTATCCCCTCAAATTCAGTAATGCAAGTTGCAAGATCACTCACTTCCGTTTCGCTGTCGCCGCGTTTGAGTTCGATTTCAAGAATCCGTTCGATGACGTTGGGCAACAGCCGTTTGAAATTGGGATATTCTTTTTTTGGGGAATGATGTTGATATCTTCGATAACGTGCGCCGTGACCGATAATATTGCGCGCAACATTAAAATGATTCGGACGAATCAGCATCTCACGCAACAACTCTTCATCATCAATCAAATTTAATTCACGTGCTTTTTCAAGTATTTCAATATTCAACGCAAGATTCGGACTGTATTCTGAAGTCTCATAAAATTTGTACAAAATGTTAAACCGTTCCTGAAAATCAATTTGATTGTTAATACTACGGCATGTATTAAAAAGTTCTCTTAGAAGAATATTATCTCTGTCGAATATTGTAAGTTTGTAATTTTCATCAAGACCCATTATTCTATAGTTGTGATGTGGGATATTTGACATCAACGAAGAGCATTGTTGTGTGAAAAGATTTTTCGGTGTCGCGTGATAGGTTCCCGACAAAATATCCGTAATAAAATCAGACTTCTTCTCCGCAGGAATTTCATTAAAAAATACATTGATCAAACCTAATACAATCGGCGTGTATCGATACTTCTTATTTTTTATCTCATCAACGAGATATTGCATTTTTTTGTAATTCCAGCAGACGGAGTTGAACCAATCTTTAAAAAATGAGGCATATTTTTCGAACTCACCTTCTCCTTTACAAAATCTCTCAAAGTCTCCGAACGAGTAGTTGCAACTTACAGATGTGAAAAAATAAAGAAGCAACACTTCCTCCGCTTTTATTTGCCTCTCTAACAATCCGCGCCACACGTCAGCCAGAGGATAATCGTCCAAGTAAAAAACAGATGGATTACCACCACGTAACTTTTCACGTTCTTCACGGGATATAATTGTCGCGAAGAAATCGTCTTGACTGCCCAATATAAAATCTTGTTTTTCATTTGAAGTCCAATAACGATATCCGGTATATTCGTAATCTTTATTTTCGTGAATCAAGTCATCAAGTTCTTTTAAGATTTTTTCAAAACGCGGCAGCTTCTCTACCAAAAGATCGGCAAGCAATGTTTTTGATTTTTTTGGTTCTGGAATATTTGGTTTTCCGTTTGGGTTGCATAAACCGAAGCCGTTTTCTTTGGAGTATTCGTTGGTTTTCTTTTCGGCAAATTTTTGCACGAGAATATTTTCGGCTGCGGATTTTTTTGTCCCTTTTTTATTTTCATTACCGGCTGAACTAACCGCAATCTTCTTGCAAACAGAAACAACATTGACATATTCCTTCTTTTCCTTCGCCAATTTTTCCGCTTGATCAATCAGGTCAAGTCCGGCAAGACGTTTCTGTTCTTCTTTGGCATGAAGCAGCCGCTCAATACTTTTTTGCAAACCTTCCGGCGATTGCGTTAGAAGTTGGTTGATAATTTTGATGCGAAAATTTGCGTCCTTGAACCGCAATGCGTCTTCGATTTTTTCATATTCTTCCGGTGTGAGACGCGCGTTTTTGAACTTAGCAATAATTTTGTCCTGATTCCAACCCAAATGCAGATCACAAAAAAGTTCGATCAAAGCCGCTCTGTGTTTCGGATTATTGAACGTCAAAATCGTATCGATTAAATTCACTTTTGTGTACATGTCCATCTTTGGCAAAAGCGACATGAGAATCTGTACGTCATCATCTTTTCGCCCAAGCATTGCAACACAAGAAATCATCAAAGCAATAAAATTATCAGCAGAAATCCGGCGTATATATTCATGGAACGCATCCGGCTCAAACCGTGTCTCTTTTTTCGGTGTCGATTCGGCGAGTTGACGCAAGCGGTTAAAAAGCGTTCGTATCACATCATCGTTAAGCCGCGATTGCCCAACACTTATATCCCCGTTCATTAACTGCCGCATCAAAAATCCACCCGAAAAATAATACTCATCAACATCAAGACCATCTTCAAGCTCATCCAAATCATCAACATCTTCACTCACCTTTTGTTTCTTTTTCTCAACCTTTTTCGGATCAGCTTCGCGTTGCAATCCAGACTCAACACGAACATTCAATTCGTGATCAATAACACGTTTTGTAATGCCTAAAAGTTGCGTCCAAATTTCAAGATCGTCCTCGTCAAGTATTGCAAAAACGATTTCTTTCATCAATTGAGTATCGCCCGTTTGGTTTAGAAAATGCAGGGCTGCAACACGTTTGTATTTCTTTGTGCTTTTGACAAGATCAAACAAGAGCTTTCGCGTGTCGCCGATTTCACGCGATCCAATTCCCCACAGCGCAACATAAAATTCCACCAAATCATCACTCTCGGGCAATTGAATATTCTTTGGCGAATTTGCGATAAATTGTGTTGCGAGTTCGAGCGTTTTACGAATTGCTTTCGGTCGAAACTCTGCAATTTGCAAACCCATCCAGCTTCCGATTGCGCGAACGATTGACGAGAAACGTTCAAGATTATTGTCAAGAATGAGCTTGATTATGTACTGAAAACCTTCAATCGAACACTCATCACAAGATTCAACAATCGTTTGACGCAACCCCTCCTGCAACTTCGCTGCAAGCAACAAATCGCCAATCATTTTGTGCGCGTCAGCATTGCGGCTCAGCAAAACTCCGCGAACGATTTCGCGAGTCAATAGTCCGATTGAATTATCATCACTGTAAATGATCTCCTTGATCCGGCTTTTGACAAAATCATCATTCTCATCAAGAGCAAGAGCTATCAACTGCGGGGCAAGCGTAACGTTTATATTGTGCCAGTCCAACGCCTTCACAGGAGTTTGCGAGCTAACCGATGCGTAGATATTTTGCGGCAATTTGATTCCGTACTCAAAATAAGTTTCGAGCGTACACCCGTATACATTTGCCCGAAAAAAATCGCAAATCAGACTAAAGCACTTGTTCAAATAGAGCAATGTCTGCTTTTTCGTACGAAAAGAACGCCGATTCCAACCAGTCTGATAAGTAGCAATCGGAAGCCGACTCCAAAGTTTTTCAAAACGTTTTGGGTTGTCGTTTTCTTTGCTGAATAGGAACGGAATCAACTCCGCACGGCTTCCGGCAAAAATCTCATCAAGTTGATTTTTCCCTTCGGTGAGACGCTGAAACAATTTGGCTTTATTTTGCGGCTTATTTTGCAACTTATCGGATAAAACATCGCAGAACAGTTTGGCAATTTCCTGATTCTCTTTCTTGAGTTTTGGAATCGCCTTCCTCATCTCGTTCAAACGATCATCAAGCTTCGTTTTAATTTTTTCTTCCGACATCATTTTTCTCCTTCAAAAAAAGGGGGTTGAAATTGTAGTTTTTTTGAGAACACGAAACACGCGAAAGTGAATTTTTCACGGGAAGGTAAGGGAAGG
>JAISQS010000076.1 GCA_031274045.1 Planctomycetaceae bacterium
GTTATTAAGGGAGGGGAAATTGGTTACCTGTTGCGAATCGATTAAGACTCAATATTGGTTGTACAAATTTTCACTGTAAATTTATAAAAGAGGAAATTTCAAGTGTAAAAAGTATAATATTTTTGCAAAACATTGAAAAAGTGGTCTTGACAATATTCAGAGATTGTGTACCATTTGCAAACTCATGTCTGCAACAGGTACAGAATCGACCGCAATAGAACAATGCAACTTTCAATAAGCAAGTGGAAACTTACTTTCAAACCGTATGCGTCAAGGGCAGCTCAAAATTTCGGATTGCAAAGTTTGACAGTATTTTTAACACTACTCATTTTTAACACTATTCCAAAAATTCCAAATTAGTTGAAGGTCGCGTCTCTCTCGAGGCGCGTAGATTGAAAAACGAGACGCGTGGATTAAACGCTACGGAATAAAATCACACAGCAAGAAGGATTTTGCAAGAAGTGGATTTTCTGCTATTAAATAAACTAAACACGATATTTAAGCTGATGACAGTTTAAATATCGGATCGCAAAACCAACAAACCAAGTATTACTTAAACTTAACGGGATTTTCGCTCTCATTGGGCAGCGTAGATGTCAACCGGCAAAATTTGACAGTAAATTTTGTCAGCATAAAATCCAATTCCTTACCAGTTATCCGCCGCGAACGATTACATAATTATTTCATCTCCCAACATGTCTTCTACGTCAGCATCAAATAAAATCGAAACGTCTGCTTTTGATTTTTATTCCAATTTTGCCAATTGTTCCAAAAAAAACGCAAGGTTGTAATCGAAATTGCTGATATAAGGGATAAAATTCCCTTGACGCGCAAATCAGACTTGACATGTTTTCGTTTCATGCGCTTTCAATTTGTTGCTTGCGGGTTTTCAATTATCACCTGTTTTGTTGTGCGGCTTATGAATTATTTTTTATCGCTGGTTGTGCGGTTTTTCCGCTCAAATACTCTGGAAGTGATTTAGCCGGCGAGACAGCGTAACTGCTTTTTATCGCTAATGATTGTGTGTGATTGCTTTGGCTAATAAACTTCATTACCAAACTAAAATCAAAAATTATCGGACTACGTGAATGAACGAATGAATTTGTTTTGTAGTCTGTATTGATTCAATTTTTTTGGCAAAAAATCATCTACTTGATTCGTTTTTTATTGATGTTGTATCAAAAAAACAAAACTATTTTTGGCTGTTCTTTCCAATCTGATGTGTATCGGTGTGGAGAGGTGGCGATATGTGAACTTGTGTGTGGCATCAAATTGAGTTGTTTGTTGTTTTGGCGGATTTGTTTCCTCGTTGGAATCGAATCGTTATTTTTTAACTTGTGTATCCCCGTATTCTTTGAGAAGTTCAGGGGTTTAGTTTTTAACTTGTGTATGTTTCCTACCGTGCCGGTAGTGCAGTTCAAACGTTTTGAACACCGTCACGGGACTCTTACAAACATCACCAACAAGGTGTTTCTTAATGCAAAAGAAAATGTCCAATGATAATCGTCGAAATTATCGTTTCCGTCCGAGTGGGACTGGAGGTCGTACCCGCCCAGCACCAAATATAGGTGTAGTTGGCACGTTAGCCAAATATGAAGATATGAAGGCTAAACAGGGTATATCAGATACAGAAGAATTTTACGAAGTATCCGGTGCTTTGGAGTTGCATCCGAATGGTTATGGATTCCTTCGTTTACCGGTAAATGATTATGCTCGGATCATAACAGATCCGTTTGTACCGGGCAGCATGATCGAAAAATACGGATTCCGTGAAGGTGTCCTAATCACCGGTACCGTCCAGCAAGGAACCAAAACCCAAGGTCCACGTGTTCGGGATATCAAGGATGTTGATGGTATTTCGCCTGACGATTATCCGTCAATAAAACTGTTCGATGAAAGAACCCCGATAAATCCGCAGGAATGGTTGAGGCTGGAAACCGGCGCACAACCTCTAACTACCCGTGTAATGGATATTTTGACACCGCTCGGAAAAGGGCAAAGGTCTCTTATTGTTGCCCCGCCGCGAAGTGGTAAAACGGTGTTGTTGCATCACATTAGTCAAGCTATTGTCCAAAATCACCCTGACGTTAAGGTGATCATTCTGCTGATTGACGAGCGACCCGAAGAGGTCACTGATTTCAGACGCGCGGTCAATGCCGAAGTGATTGCGAGTAGTCTTGACCGCGAAATTGAGTCGCATGTGAGACTGGCGCAGTTGGTAATTGAGCGGTGCAGAAGGCTGGCTGAAATGGGCAAGGATGTCTTCCTGTTGCTAGACTCAATCACGAGATTAGCGAGAGCGTTCAATAAATGGGTAGGAAATACCGGAAGAACAATGTCCGGCGGTGTCGATATTAAGGCAATGGATATTCCAAAAAAACTTTTTGCAACAGCCCGCGCTTTTGAGGAAGGCGGTTCGTTGACAATTGTTGGAACGGCGTTGATAGAGACGGGTAGCCGGATGGATGACTTGATTTTTCAAGAGTTCAAAGGTACTGGCAACATGGAACTTGTGCTTGACAAAAAGTTGGCGGAAAGAAGAATTTGGCCCGCAATTGACATTGGTCAATCCGGCACAAGGCGTGAGGAAAAATTGTTGCCGCCGGAGAGTCTACACGCTGCGACTCTGATAAGACGCGGTCTCTCGTCAAGAAACCCAAGCGAAGCAATGGAAACGCTAACAGCAAAACTGGCAAGATTCAATTCAAATGACGAATTCTTCTACCAGTTCATAAAAGGACCTCAGTCAAGACTTGACTAGTATTAAGTTCTCTGATTATTTCGGGTTTTGCGGGGAGGGTACATTTGACGGTAAACTTCCGATTTATCGTGACAATAAAATGGTCAAATATCATAACGTAGGGCAACACACTAATACTGCTGTAATTTAAATTTTGTTAATGAATTTAATGATTTAAATTGTGGTTTGCGTATTAGCCCCGAAGGGGCGGCAAGCATTAGCACGGGGCATCGCCCCGTGAATCGGAATCGTCATATATTCCAGCCCTGTAAGGGCGCAAGCCGTTACGTGTTTTGCTTTCGCCCTTACAGAGCTAATAAATTTTATTATCACCGGTTCACGGGGCGATGCCCCGTGCTAATGTAGAGACGCAATGCATTGCGTCTCTACTTTAATGCATTGCGTCTCTACTAGGGCTATAAATCAATAAAATCATGCCCCACAAAAAACGAAATAATCAGAAAATTGTTGTGTTATCTTGTGAGTCCGCCGTCAACAGTTAGGATTTGTCCTGTAATAAACGATGCTTCGTCGCTGACAAAAAACAAGACAGCATTGGCAATATCATCGACTTGTCCAAACCGTGCAAGTGGTGTCCGAACCAACATCTCATGCTTCAAAATCTCAGGCAACACCGCCGTCATGTCCGTATCAATAAAACCGGGTGCGATTGCGTTGACTGTGATATTTTTACCTGCGAGTTCTTTTGCGGCGGTTCTTGTGAAGCCGATTAAACCTGCTTTGGACGCGGAGTAATTTGCTTGACCTTTGTTGCCCATTAGTCCGACGATGCTTGTTATATTTACAATGCGTCCTTTTTTTACACGGCGCATCGGTTTAGAACAAGCCCGCGTAAACAAAAACGGTCCCCGCAAATTTATTGCGATAACGTCATCCCATTGCTCGTCTTTCATTGCCCCAAGCGGAACATCGCGGGTTATGCCGGCACAATTCACGAGTATATCAATCTGCTTACGTTTCGATAAAACAGACTCAACAGTCCGCTCAACCTCCTCCGTCAATGCAACATTACAAATGTAACCATCAACCTCCGCCCCTAATCCTTTGACGGATTCTATTGCTGAATCGAGCCGCTCCTGATTTGTCCCGACAATAGATACTTTTGCCCCATTCGCAGCCAACGCCCGCGCAATCCCAAGACCAATCCCGCGAGTCGCTCCCGTCACCAACGCAACACGATCCTTAATGTCAATATTGATCATAAAACAGTCTAAATTTGGTAAATTTTTTTAACTTCCGGTTTGCAATACACAATCACTCCGACTTCCATTTTGCCCTCAAAATGTAGGTCAAAAACATGAAGCGGGGATTATACCCGCATTCAAAAACAACACAATAGAGGGATATTCAACACGGTAAATTCAAATCAGTGATTTATGTCAATGATTCATCTTAAATTATTTGTATTGGAATCGGCATAATTGACTATTCGAATCGCAAAGTTAGAATATCCCCGCCTCGCTCGAAAATCTATAAAGTTAAAATCAATATTAAAATCAAATTGATCACTGTTCGGTTATTTTTGTTTTCGTGTTTTGGTTGCGGGGTGGTAGTTGATGTTGTTATGAAGTTGACTATTTGTTTTTTGATTGCAAAAGTAGCTGGGTGATTTATGAAAGTGGGAATAGAATTTCTATGTCAAAAACATTTAATTTTGGGGTTGTTGGTTGTGGGATGATAGCCGGATTTCATGCGAAAGCTATCAATTCTTTTGGGGGCAAACTTGTTGCGTGTTTTGACACGTTTCCGCAATCGGCGCAAAGACTTGCGGATCAGTATTCCGGTTGTAAGCCTTATTCTGATTTGAAGGAATTTTTGTCTGACAAGTCGATTGATATTGTTACGATTGGTACGCCGAGCGGGGCGCATCTTGAGCCTGCGATAGCGGCGGCGGAAGCGGGCAAGCATGTTATTGTTGAGAAGCCGCTTGAGGTAACGCTTGAGCGTTGTGATCGGATAATTGAGGCGTGTCAAAAAAACGGGGTGAAGTTAGCTACTGTTTTTAATAGCCGTTTTCACGATTCTTCGCAAAAGATAAAAAAAGCTATTGATGCGGGTCGATTTGGGCGTTTGACTCTTTGCGATGCGATTGTCAAATGGTATCGCACACAGCAATACTATGACAGCGGAAAATGGCGAGGCACGTGGCAACTTGATGGCGGTGGTGCGTTGATGAATCAAGCGATTCATACGATTGATCTTTTGACGTGGTTGGCGGGTTCGGTCTCGGAGGTCACGGCACATACGGCGTTGTTGGGGCATGAAAATATAGAGGTTGAGGATGTCGCGACTGCGTCGGTAAAATTTGAAAATGGTTCGTTGGGAACTATTGTCGGTACAACAGCAGCGTATCCGGGCTACCTTAAACGAATCGAAATCAGCGGGACAAAAGGGTCAGCTGTTCTTGAGGAGGAAGATATTGTCAAGTGGGATTTTGACGAGCTTGCCCCAGAAGATTCTATTATCAAAGAAGAAATGTCAAAGAAACGTTCGGGTGGAGGTGGTGCGTCTGACCCGTCCGCGATTGATTTTTCCGGTCACGCAAAACTATTCCAAAACGTGATAAACGCAATCGAGTCAAATTGCGAACCACTTGTCAACGGACATGAAGGACGAAGAAGCGTAGAAATCATCTTGGCAATCTACAAATCAGCAAAGTCACAAAAAACTGAAAAAGTAAAATAAAACAGACCACAAAAAAACTACAGATTATTTCGGATTTTGTGGATTCATAACATTGTGGCATTTATCAATACACGGTATCAAAGTGTTGTATCAACGCCCTGAAATGGCAAAATATCATAGCGTACGGCAACGCCCTCGTTATACCACATAAGTTTTTTTGCGTTGGTGATCGTAAGGTGGGTAACCGACCGCCGGGCGGTTACGTCGGCGCAAGCCGACAACTGGATCGCCAAAACGCACCGGCAAAACCAAAACGCCCCAACGTGGCAACAAGCCCATAGCACAGGGCAACGCCCTGTGAAAAATCGCCCCCAATAACTCTCGCCCTGAAAGGGCAAAAGCCAAAATAGGATCGGAACACGCATCGCCAACGTAAGGTGGGTAACCGACTGCCAGGCGGTTACGTCGGCGCAAGCCGACAACTGGATCGCCAACACGCACCGGCAAAACCAAAACGCCCTACGTTTGGGGCGTTTTGGTTTTGCCAATACGTGTTCCGCCCCACTGTTTTCGTCTTGCTTCGCTCGCCGAAAACGTAACCGCCCGGCGGTCGGTTACCCACCTTACGATCACCAACACGTTTTGGCGTTCCTTCCAAACTTATTCGGTTGCCTAATGCACAGAGGCGGGCGGGACGCCCGCGTTCCAGTCCGCGCCGCTTCGCGGCAATTGTCGGCTACGCCGACGGGTGACGGTTTGGAATATCAACCACGACTCCAGCACCATTTCGTTGGGGGCAAGCCCCCGTCGATAATATTTATTATGCGAATGCATCTATGACTTGTGTGGTATAACAAGATCAACGCCCTACGATAATTGATTATAAATAACCTTCGCCCCAACTGAGCAATAATATCAGACCAAACGGAAGTTTTTAGTTTTAGTATAATCCTTACTAAAAACTAACGTTATTACATTCCGTTAGGAATGTATCGCTCGGTAGAAAATGAAGCACCTCCACGTTATTGCATTCCGTAGGAATGCAACCCTGCGGCTCGCTCAATGGCAGCATTTCTACGGAATGCTCGTTTGTGTGGTGACATCATTTTCTACCGAACGATGCAAACCTACGGCTTGCAGATATGATATTTGACCCTTTCAGGTCATGATAAATCGGAAGTTTACAGTCAAATATAACCCCCAACAAAATCCGAAACAATCAGAAAAAAACTAATCTGCATGGTCTGTTGACAAAATAGAAATCCCATTGCATTTTTTTTCAAGTTTTGGGACAAGTCTATTATGTTGATTTTGTTTTGTTGTATTTCAATGTGGTTCTGATTTCGTTGCAAGTTTTAACTAATTTTTTGAATTCGTTTGGAGTGAGTGATTGTCGTCCGTCGCAAAGAGCGGTTTGCGGGGAGTTGTGTACTTCGACCAATAACCCATCCACCCCGACCGCGACAGCAGCAAGCGTGAGCGGCGCAACAAATTCTACCCGACCCGCCGCATGAGACGGATCAACCACCAACGGTAAATGCGTCATCAACCTCAACGACGGAATCGCCCCTATCGGCAACGTATATCTTTGATACGTCTCAAATGTTC
Source organism: Planctomycetaceae bacterium (assembly GCA_031274045.1). GTDB lineage: Bacteria > Planctomycetota > Planctomycetia > Pirellulales > Thermoguttaceae > WRKP01. The sequence goes on from JAISQS010000076.1 coordinate 6,995, forward strand.
TTATGCCGCGTTCGCAAAGAATCACTTGATCGTTGCCGCCGGCGAGAATATATTCCGCCGACATTAGGAACTCTTCCAACGTACAACTAAATCCGCGTTTGAGCAAAATCGGCGTTCGCATCTCGCCGCACTTTTCAAGCAGCCGGTAATTTTGTGCGTTCCTTGTTCCGATTTGCACAACATCCGCATAATCCGCAACAAGCGAAACCTCCTCACAACTCATCGCCTCCGTGACAATAGCAAGCCCTGTCTCCTTGCGCGCTTTTGCCAGAATCTTTAAACCGTCTTCTTTGAGTCCCTGAAATGCGTAGGGACTTGTTCGCGGTTTAAATGCACCGCCGCGCAACGCAGTCGCACCGGCTTTTTTGACTTGAATCGCCGTTTCAATCATTTGACGCTCAGACTCAACCGTACAAGGTCCGCCAATCAAACCGAAATTACCACCGCCAATACAAAAATCACGAACCCGTATCACCGTACAAGACGGCTTAGCCCGACGACTACACAATTGATAAGGTTCGTCAACCGGAATTACCTTCTCAACACCGGGCAATTTTGAAATATCACCGCAAAGATTTTCCGATTTAACATCAGCAACAACAATAACCTGACGACCATCAAACGTTGCCGTACAATGACGATATCCGCTATCGGTAAGGAAATCAAAAATCTTTGCAGATTGAGATATTCTTATATTTTTATTTGTTAATATCAACATATTTTTTGTACTCTCCGCATCAATATCAACCGCACAAAATCCGTATACCGTTTCCGGTACGTATCCGAGAAAAGTTCATGTCAGTCAAATTGCATCAAGAGTTTTATTGTTAGAGTTTTGAATCGTTGAGTATCTCTCAACGAAATTCGCGTGGGGCAACCGACTCGGTCGTCCGCGTCTTGGTCATCTGTGTTTCGCTCGTGTATTAAAATTGAACTGCCCCGACCAATCCGGCACATTATTAGTTATCGGTTATGTATTGTCAATTATGAGAAATATCTAATCACAATCCAAAAAATTAACATCAACACAAACAGAATCAATAAAGATAACCACACAAAAAGAAAAAACAGACAAAGAATTTCACAAAGACGAAAAAATAATTTTAAACCAAATTCGATTATATTTTCAACACGGAAATCACAAAAAGACGTAAAGGCTGAAAACTCTTTTCAGTGCTTTCTGTCTTTGCGTCTTTCCTGATTCTC
>JAISQS010000081.1 GCA_031274045.1 Planctomycetaceae bacterium
TCCACCTCATCGAATAAAACTACAAGCCGTTTGGGGGCAACTTTGGCTGCCCAATTAGCAAGAATTGAACTCAACAAACTATTCGCGTTACTTGCTTCAGTCGACAAATCGGGTTTAGGCAATCCTGCATTTACAGCAAATTCGCGGATTGCGTCACAAATTGCCGGTATTGCCCGCTCTGTATCAAGAACTCCTTGACACCGTTCGACGCTCACGTAGCATGCAATCGCGTCATCACCGGCGTTGATCTCGCGCATCCAACTTTGCAAGAACGTTGTCTTGCCGGTTTGACGCGGGGCGTGGAGCATCCAATAGAGATTGTCCTTTATATAACGATGCAACTGCGCACCTTGCAACCGCTCGGCTGGCGGAAGCATATAATGATCATCAGGATTACACGGACCTGTTGTGTTGAAAAATCGGACTGGTCTTTTTGGCATATAATATTTTGGTTTGGTTAAATGCGGCGGCGTACAAAAAACTCTTTCACTCATCGTATTCTTTTTTTTCAATTTTTCAATACATAAAGAAAACCATAACGTTCGCAAGGTTCTCACAAGGTTCGCAAGGAATTTCTTTGCGACATTGTGTGTACCTTTGTGTCCTTTGTGGTAAAAAACCTATTATTTTTTATTATCTGTCAACTTCCCATTTTGGATATATTGGATACAATTTGCGACTTGTTGAATTTTGGGGTTGGGCATTTGGCTTTTTGGTTGTCTGCTGATTGTCCGGCAAATTCATTAACATTTCGTTTCAAATTTAGGAGAAAAATATGATGAATCGACGCGATTTTCTTGGTACGGCGGTGGTTCTTGCGGGAACCGGTTTGGCTTTGAACAACACGTTCGCGCAAGGTGCAAAACTTATCAGCAACGCAGGCGATCCGGCAATTGACAGCCTGTCCGTATATCCCGACACTGCGAACGGCAAACACCAACTTTACCAACTCTGGATTCGTGACAACAATAACACAGTCCTGACTTCTTACAGAGCGCATCAGACTCAAAAATACCCGTTTTTGTATCCGGTTGCGGGACCGACTACGGGGTTGTCGTTGACATCGGAATCGGGGCGACCGTGGCCTCATCACCGGTCAGTGTTTTTTGGTGCAGACAACGTAAACAAAAATAATTTTTGGCAAGACACTTTGTCAAGAGGTCAAATAATCTCACAAGGTCCAGCGTTCGCAAAAGACGACAAAGGTCAATACAAAATAAGCAAAACGACAGTTGAATTTGTTGATAAATGTCTGTGGAAACCGTCCAATGCACCGGCACTTTTAGAAGACAATCGTTTGTTTACATTGCGGTTGATTGATGCGAGGCGGTATCAAATTGATGCTTCGTTTGATTTGAAGGTGTTGGCGGACAAAGTGGTTTTTGAGAAATCAAATCACGGCTTATTTGGTATCCGTTCTTCGCACGATGTAGCACCAACAGGCGGCGGAACTTTGATCAGTTCAAACGGAGACGAAGGCGAGAAGGCAACTATCGGTAAACCTGCAAATTGGATGGCTTTTTTTGGAAAGAGACATCGAACAGAAGTAGTCGAAGGGATTGCCGTTTTTTGTCCGTCAAAGGCTCCGCATCCGAAGTTTGAAAATTGCCCTTGGTTTACTCGCGGCTATGGAAATTGTTCTCCGTTCCCAATGAACTTTTTCAAACCCGGCGAAAATTTAACGTTGACCAAAGGGGAGGAGTTGAAACTTCGTTACAGTGTTGTTGCTTTCACTGGCGATCCGAAGGAAGCGGAGTTGGATAAATTGTGGGAAGAGTTCGATAACAGATAATATTTGACGACAGACAAGAGAAGTCGTTCGTGCTGATTTTCGGATTTTGTGGGATTATCGTTTTTTTAGCACGCAGATAACGCTGGATTATCGGGATTTACGCAGACAGATTTCATTATATTTCTTCATCTGCGAATACCTTTAAATTCTGTGTCATCTGCGTGCTTACAAATGGCGTTGTCATACGCTATGGTATGTTGTTCGTTTATATTTGTGTACTTATTGTTGAGCGGGATAGTACGCGATCAATATCAGACTAATCAAAAGTCAAATACCGCCGCCGTTAACTTTTTTAACAATCAGAACCAATGTTCTTAAAAATAGCGATTGGGAGCGACCATCATGGGGTTGCAATTCGAGTCAAGATAGCTGATATGCTTCGGCGTGATGGTTGCGAGGTGTATGAGTATGGTCCGTCGTTGGAGAATCGTGAGGTCACGGATTATCCTGATGTTGCGGCAGCCGTATCGGAGCAAGTTAGCAGGGGAATTGTTGATCGTGGGATATTGATTTGCGGAACGGGGATTGGGATGTGCATAACGGCAAATAAATTCGCGGGGGTGCGTTCTGCTCCGATTATTGATGAGTTGCAAGCTGAGTTGAGCCGAAGGCATAATAACTTGAACGTATTGTGCTTGTCGGGTGAAATGCTGAGTGAGGATATGATTTTTCGTATTATTGATATTTGGCTAAAAACTCCTTTTGACGGCGGACGGCATGAAAAAAGAATTGAAAAAATCGGACGTATTGAACATGATCTTGGCATCGCGGAATAAAAAATAATAGTTAGGAAGGCAAGAAGACGATCAAATTTCCAATGCCTCACGACTATTTCCTATTTCCTAACGCCTATTCTTCCCTTGCTTTCATTAAACTTTTTGTAACATATCAGAGAAATACTTCAACGCTGTAGAAAAAACAAACCTTATTTACACCTGATTTTCTTACAAAAACAACCTTAGTAGCCCGTGAATCCTCCACAAACATAACCTTATTACCTTATTTTAAGTTGTGGTAACATAATAAGGTAATAAGGTTGATATTTTTTTGTTGTCAATGGCTACTAAGGTTGTTTTGTTAGGAAAATAAGGTTGTAAATAAGGTTTGCGAAAGGTTTTCTTTTTTACTAAAAAAAGCATGAATAATGCGAGAGTTTGGAACTACTTACATTACTTTCCACAATCCCGTATTGTAAAACGTTTCTTTTATCGATATAATTTTCCTTCATACATATCTACGCTTTTATTTACATTTACAATAAATATGGAGGTAAAAAATGAATATTCTTGAGTTGATAACAATTACCATCGGTTCTGTTTTAACAATTTCATTTTTGGCGATGACAGTTTGGACGGCTATTTTGATTTCACGCCGCAACCGAGAAATTCAAAACAGTAATTCTCAAGCCAGCCATTACGTTTAATCTGTTTGTTCTTTAGGGAACTTCTAAAAACCGAGACTAACCACAAAACACACGAAAAATACAAGTGCTGTCAATCGTTTATCATAAAAAAGTGATAACAAAAATTCTTTCGTGTTTTTTTGTGTTTTTCGTGGTTAAAAAAGAGTTTTTAGAAGTTGCCATCAGAATATCAGGAATGAGCAAGAGGTTTTTAGAAGTTCCCCTATGCAGTAAAAATGAGAGAACTTGGTAGTAGAAAATTGTAAGCCCCGTTTTTCAAAAAATTTCAAAAAAATAATTTTTGAAATTTTGCCCGATAATTTATTGCCGTTTTGGTGTTATACTCATTATAATTGGGTTTTCTGTTTTCATTTTTCCCAAACAAACTAGAAATAAGGAGCAAACGTGATGCAACATAATCGTCGTCAATTCTTAAAAGGAACCGGTTTAAGTTGGCTCGGCTTGCCGGTTATCGGAAGTTCCTTTTACTCCAACGTTTTCGGCAAAGAAACAACACCGAAAGTAACAACAAAATCGTTGCCAACCCGGTTTGGTAAGGCTAAATCGGTTATTCAACTCTGGATGTGGGGAGGACCATGTCATCTCGAAACATTCGATCCGAAACCCGGTGCCGGTAAAGATTACTGCGGCTCATGGGATAAACCGGCAGCAACAAACGTACCGGGTTTTGAAATCAGTCAATCACTGCCAATGCTTGCTCAGTGTGCCGATCTTTATTCGGTCATTCGATCAATGACTCACGGCACAAATCACCACGAAGTTGCCTCGTACATGATGCAAACAGGGCGAATGCC
>JAISQS010000136.1 GCA_031274045.1 Planctomycetaceae bacterium
TGCTCTTGAGGAGTGGACTGGTTGTGAGGCGAAGAATCTGGTTGGTCAACGCCTTCGATACCGCGCGACAACATCGCGTCTACGGCATGAGATAGTTGCGGCAGCACTTGCGCCGCCGCCGGAGGTTTTTGAATATCAAAATAAAAAAAATTCCGGTGTTGAAAATAAATTGCAATCAGTTGCCGAAAACAAATCTGCCGACGATAAATTTGACAATAAACCCGAAGCCAAAAATTCCGAGCCGCAGAAATATCGCGCTGTTCTTGCGATAGATCGGATTAGTGTGATTAGCCGCCGTGTTGCTGAATTTATTCCATTTGATCCGTCCGGTGTTTTGGTGATAGTCGATTCAAATGAAGCTACGGTGTCCGAAGTAAAATCGATTCAACCCTACGAATTACAACGCCAAACGGCAATGGACTTGCACCAGACGCTCTCGGTTTTTTTACGCCGTCAAGCTGGTCGGTATCGTTGGGAACGTATGATTGGCAGTTCGCAGCAAATGCAACGAATCCGCCGTCAGGCTCGTCTTGCGGTAGAATCGTCGGCATCGGTGTTGATTGTCGGCGAATCGGGTACGGGCAAAGAACATTTAGCATCAGCAATACACTACGGAAGCCAAAATACAGATCAACCCGGCGCAATCGTACCAATAGAATGTTCCGTACTCGGCGACGAACTAATTACATCGACAATATACGCATTTCGCAACAGATTCCAACAAGACCAATCCGCAAGACATCACACAATTCTACTAAAAGATGCTGATAAACTTTCACCATCAATACTCGCAACAATCGCCGACTTCATAAGCTCCGCCTCAAAAAACCAACGAATAATCGCAACTTCAACCATCAACCCACAAGAATGGACAAATCACGAATCATTGCCGATCTTGCTTGGGACGATAGTTATTGAATTGCCGCCGTTGCGAAAACGTAAGGAAGACATACCGCTCCTTGCACAGATGTTTTTAGAAGGACAAAACCGCGAAATCACACAACAACGAGCCGGATTCACCGCCGAAGCAATGGACATTATCGTACAACATAATTGGCCCAGAAATCTTGATGAGCTTGAAGAGTTGGTGATCGAATCGCACGCACAAGGCAACACGCCGCTCGTTACTTTTGCCGATTTGCCAATACGATTAAGACAAGTTTTCGACACCGCCGCAAAACAAGAACGAGACGATAAACCAATAAACCTCGAAACTTTCATGCAACAAATCGAACGCGAACTAATTGAAAGAGCAATAAAAACAGCAAGAGGAAATAAATCAAAAACCGCAAAACTACTAGGCTTAACCCGACCAAAATTATACCGGCGAATGGAAATTCTAAACATAAAAGAACCAAAATAAATCACAAACCACACACGGCATCCGCACACAACGACGCGCGCGGAACGTCCGCGTTTCGGTATTCTTATCGCTTCATTATTTTTATCGTTTTGGTATTCTTGTTGGTTGTTTTATGCTTGTCCTTTTGAGCCGAAGAGGGCGAATAACGATTCGGCGAGTTCTATCACTTTTTCCGTTACATACGCGTCTAATTTTAGCGGATTGATTGTTCCGGTTGTTTCGTTGAGGTATTGTTTCATTGATTGCGTGTAGACTAATTTTAATGCGGTAGAGATATTTATTTTGCTTGCGCCGCATGAAATTAAGCGTCGGAACGTTTCATCCGTCAGACCGGTGCCGCCATGAATCACAATCGGGCAACGCGTCGCTTCCGATAATCTTTGGACTAAGTCAAAATTTATCACCGGTATCCCTTTGTAAACACCGTGCGCCGTACCGACCGCCGGCGCAATCGCATCAATATCTGTCTCGCCAATATAACGCATCGTCTCATCAAAACCGGCAAGCGACTCAATATCATGCGATATATCATCCTCAACACCAGCAATTATCCCAACCTCACCCTCAACCTCAACCCCACAACCATGCGCCAACTTCAACACCTCACGCGTCTGCTTAATATTCTCCTCAAACGCAAGATGTGAACTGTCAAACATAACCGAATCCCAACCAAGCTCACAACAACTACCACAAAACTCTATACTCTGACAATGATCCAAATGCAACACAACAGGAACATCCGCCAAATCTATCAACGGACGAGCAAAAGAAATAAAAGACTCAATACCAAACGACTTAACAGTCGCAACTGATGTCTGAACTATCAACGGACTACGACTACGAACAGCAGCCGTGACAACAGCAGATAACGTAAGATGATTCAACACATTTATCGCCGCCACCGCATACTTCTTACTTTGCGCATCACGAAGCACCTTTGAAAATTTAGCTCTCATAATAATATAAAAAAAATTAAAATAAAAATTTGATGGTTAATAAAAATAATCGTTGCGCAAAATACACAACGATATCGTCCAAAAAACATCTCACGCAAAACATCTCGCGCTTTTCATTGCGCCGCCCGTATTAAAGCTCTCCACTATGCGCAACGAAAATCCAAAATGACGCTTCACGCCGCATTCTACATTCTACATTCTGTACTCTACATTTGTACACTACATTCTGCACTCCTCACTCTGCACTTAATAAATTCTCCGCATTTTTTTGAAGTTCGGTATGATTGCAAAGTGTGTTTTTCCAACTTGTAATCCGTGAGGCCAATAGACATACAACGCCTCGCCAATCAGCATATTACGATCAACATAATGCGGAATCCGATCTTCTGTCCATAATCTGCTGTCTTTGCTTTTCGCGCTGTTGTCGCCTAGCATTAGGAACTGGTTTTTGTCCAGTTTAAATTCTACTCTGCGTGTTCTGCCGAGCGTCCGCCAGTATTCTTTGTGCGAGAAGAACCAATTCACAGCCTTCTCTATATCATCGTTTGAATAACTGCCGTTCGGCGAAATATCATGAACGAAATGCAACGGCGACTCCAATAGATCACAATGCGACCGATTGATTTCATCGCAGGCAATATAGTACATATCTCGCCAGACGCGAATTTGTCGGATGTCAAGAGCCGCGTTTTTTGCGCCGATTCTAACCGGTCGCAAATCACGCTCGGTCGGCGGTCTGTTGCGGTTTAAAACTCCCTCCGCATCACAACACTTGTCATAACGATTCTTCTTGCCAAAATCGATCTCGTTGCCATCAACAATCAAACGCAACTCCTCATCAATATTGCAAAACATAACATCATAACTTCCCGCTTTCCGAATTGGAGTCTGTGCAGTTACCGGCTCGAAAAATTCGTCTTGTCCGTCAATTGAAATCGTTGCCGCGCCATTTGTCAGATCAATATTACACCGAAAATTTATTCCGCCCTTGACCAACAGCAACACAAAATTTCCTTCCGTTTTCTTTACGTTTAATTTGAGCGACGCAGCCAAATCACCAACCCAATTCATCCCCAAACCATTTGCAGTCTTTTTGCAAAAATATTCCTTTTGCGGCTCGCCGTCATTTATCCAACTTCGCGTCATCAATTGAGTTGAAATCTCAGGTTCAAGCCGCATCGCGCCAGACCTATCAGGACGCTTAACAATTCCGGTATTGTAACCGACAAAATCAGTGACAAGCTGCAAGTTACTAGAACCCTCAAAAACAGGCGGCAAACGACGCTGTTTAAGATAAAACCAATCATCCGAAGTCGGAACAATATTACTATATTCCAGCCAAGATTCCTTGCCATCAACCTCATCTGCTTTGTTCGCATTCGGCAAATGATTTTGTTTTCGTTGCGCAAATTCGGGAGAGTCCGTTTTGGTAGATTTGGCAGCGTCTGCGGAGATCGAGAACGATTTGTAATCTGCGGAAAGTTGCCAATTGCCATCGGATTTATCATTCCATCGCGGAGTCCAACCCGCTTGCAAAATCTCCGGCATAACGTAATCGTTGTCGTCAACTATTCGCATCATGGCAAGAAGTTGCGGCAACGGTTTACGTTGTATTTCAAATTTCTCTTCACCAGTCCGCTTGACAAAAATATCACCATGCTCGATTCGGACAGTCTCATTTTCCAGACCAATCAAACGTTTTATGTAATTGATTTGCGGTTTTGCCGGATAGCGAAAAACGGTGACGTGCCATCGACTCGGTTTATTGAAATCGAATTGGCTTTTGTTCACAAAAATTCTGTCACCGTTAAACGTGAGATAAGTTTTTTGGTCAACATTATCTTGCCCGACATACATCGTGTGTCGGCATTGCGGACACGTCCCCGCAACAACACGCGGACTCGGCAACGGTTTGCCATCATAATCATAATAAATCGTACCCGTTAAATCTTCCGACTCCTCGCTCGCGCTGAAAGGGAATTGGTAGCCGCACATCTCGCAATTAACATCTTTATGCCGCCCCATCAACGTCGTCGCCATCGAACCCGTAGGGATAACATACGCCTCCGCCGCAAACGCCTTAAAAAAGAACGCCAAAACCAACGCAATAATCAACGACTCCATATACTCACGAACCACACGAACCCCACTAACCGGTGTCACTCCCGCAGCAACAGCCCCCGTAGCAACATCTACAACTTTTTCCAATATCGCATCTGACATAATTCTAAACCTTATATTTAAACGTTAACGTGAAATTTTTTCTGATTATTTCGGATTTTATGATCGTCTGAATGATTGTTCGTTTCGTTTTCTTTTGTATGATTTTTTTTTGAATATTTTTTCTTTGGGTTCTCTTTTGTATTCTTTCAATTTATGGTCATCAATAATTTTATCAAGTTGCTCATAATCGTCTTTTCTACATATTTGCAGGATGACATTGTTTGCCGGTTCGGTATTTTTTGATTCGGTGTCATTCGGTTCTTTGGTGTTATTGGAGTTGTTGTTGGTGTTGTCTGTTTGGTTGGTTTGGTCTGAATTTATATTTGGTGTCGGGTAATTTTTTAGGACGCGCAAGGCTAGTTTGTTCATCAGGTTGTAATGTCGGGCTTCGCCTCTTTCGGCAACCCATTTTTGACCTTTGACCAATAACAGTCTGTCAAAAAGCGTCCAATACGGACCAAACACGCGAAGCAACTCAACCAATTTTGAGACAGCTCTAACGGTGAGAGTTGTGAATCGTGTTGTTTGCGGGTTAATGATTTTGTTTTGTTCTTTTTCGTGTTGAGGTTTGTTCTGTTTTGGATTTTTGGAGTCGGGATTTTTTGGCGTTTTTTGGGATACACACGAGGCTAAAATAGTTTCGGCTTTGGCATGATAGACGTTTACATTGAGATGCAATTCGTTGACAATTTCACTCAACGCAAGAGCCTTTTTGCCGGTCGAATCGCATAGATCAACATTCACATCAGGACGCAAAATTGCCAACACAATACCGGGTACTCCGCCGCCAGAACCAACATCAAGCACATGCTCACCCTCACGCAAAAACTCCGACAACGCCAACGAGTCAACCAAATCACGAGACACAAAACGATCATAAGTCGTATGACGAGTCAAATTAAAACGACCATTCCAATCCCAAAGCAAACGACAATAAGAATCAAGCAATTTAACCTTCGGCTTCGGCAAAATAATAGCATAACGTTGCAACGACTCCCGAAGCGATCCGAGCGGCGAGTCCGACGACAAGCCGAGTGACGACGCGGACAACGATTCGGGCAATGGTTCGGACAACGACTCGGACAACGACTCGGACAATGGTTCGGGCAACGATTCGGGCAACGACTCGGATAACGATTCGGGCAATGATTCTGATAATGATTCGGGCAATATTTTTGGTGATTCCATGAATTGGGTTGGTAAATGTTTTCGGTTG
>JAISQS010000214.1 GCA_031274045.1 Planctomycetaceae bacterium
TCAACAAAATTTTCAAGCCGCTCAAATACACCCGAAAAATTATCAGATGTAACCAAACAATCACCCGACTTCACTGCATCGTTAACAATATAACGACCAACCACAACACGCCTCCTTGCAATAAAAAATTACAAATTTTGACAAAATTCAACAAAAAACACAACGCAACTAATTATAACAAAAAACATTAACAAAAGTCAGGACAGTAGAATTATTAAAATTTCGCGTATTTCGTATTTTCGTGTATTTCGCGTTGAAAACAATTTTTGGTTTGGTATATAAACACGATTTCCCGCTCCATCGTTGGCTGTCGCCGACTTGGGGGCGGGAAACGTTTTGACATTTCTACCTGCCAAAAAAACGTGAGACTTATGTCTCATGCACCGCCGTTTTTAATTTCCTCCTTAACCCGTTCGGGAATATCCAACGTTATCTGGTTTGACGATTCCGTCACCTCAATTTCCAATGGCGTGGTTTCCGGCTCATCATATCTTGCGGGAATAATACGGAAAACTTTTTGTTCCGTGACCTTCAAACCGGGGTTTCGAACCCGTTCAATATCAGACGGCGAGGCATCTCCTTCAATAAGGTCTTTATGGACACAAACCTTGTATTTACCTGCGGGGACTCCTTTGTATTCGCCGTGAGTCCGTATGACCGCGTTACCTTTGGCATCGGTTTTTGTACCGCTTACCCAACTGTTGGCAGAGTCCAGCGGCGATAACCGGACATCCGCATCCGCAAGCGGTCGCCCCTCAAGCGTAATGGTAATCGTGACCGGAATCAATTTCGGCATTCCGTCCGGCAATTTTTGACCACAACCAAACACAAACAACAGACAAAACAGTACGTGAAATCGTTTCATAATTGATCTTGTAAAAAATTGTAAAGTGTTAAAAAATACGTCACGACAAACCGGTATCTTGTGACACAGGCTTGTACGTTGACATTCCAAATTTACGTTTACGGCATGGATTTACTTTCTCCACCGTTCGGAGTTCCCATCGCGCCCCAAACACCATAAGGGCTCTCGCCGGATATTGGACGCGGACTGCTGATCGTACCGCAATTAACGATATCGTTGACAAATCGGCATGATCCGTCCAGCAAAGCCGCATTAACACCGTTGGTATGATTGGAATTTGCAGAATAAACTCCTGTTCCCCAACCGCTTGGGGTGAAATTGTATTGACAACTAGGAGAATTCGGCGGTAAAACAGTATGAAAACGGCTCGACGCTGCACGCCCATCAAAATAAAATGCACCGCGCCATGTATCAGCACCGGAGGAAAGCTGATTGCGGTCAGTTGCGGAAGGTCCGCTCGTCAGGCAGACATCAGCTCTGGCGTAAACGGCAAAGCCGGTCGCTCCGGTTGCTTCCAGATTACTCACAACAGCGACACCCCCTTTGATTTCTTTGCTGACTGTCGCTGTAGTATTACCGCGAGTAACCGCGACGCTTTCGCTTACGGCAACAGTATTACTTGTTCCGTCAACACAAGACGCAAAGCTGTGCCAGTAACTTTGAAAAAATAATCCGCGACTTTGCGGCTGTTTATTGGGAGCATTCTTGTAAGAATTGTGGTTCCATGCCGCGTCAATTTTTGCGGTTCCGTCTCCCATGCTGTACATGATGTTTGTCTTAGCTTTGTTATCGTAGATAGGTGTGGAGGATTTTCCGTCACTCGGACAAAGAAGCGTTGTGATGTTTCCAGTAAGAGCCGGATCGGTACCATTGATTAACACTAGGGTGTATGTGCTTGTTGTCGCCAGTCGATAAATTGCATCGTAACGGACTTGTTGTTCCATGAAAGGCAAAAGGGCAATCGTTGTACTCGGCGGAGCATATCCGCTCGTTTCCCCTGCTGCATTATCCGGTAAATTGAGAATCCCAACCCACCAACCGCCTGCCGGCAAACATTCGTGAATGTCATGATAGATGTGCAAACCAAGACAGACTTGCTTCATGTTATTGGAACATTTCATTCGTCTTGCCGACTCGCGGGCGGCTTGAACAGCAGGCAAAAGGATCGCGATCAATACACCAATAATCGCAATCACAACAAGAAGCTCAACAAGAGTAAAACCAAAAAACACCACAGACGGTTTGTTAGAAGAATTGAGACGGTAATCTTTACCCTTACGGTGTACCCCCCCCCCCCCCCCCTATTTTAACATAACTCATCTCGCCCTTGAAATTCAAGGTGTTTTTGCCAAACATCAACATTGAAATAGTCTTTCTCATGATCTTTTCTCCAATTTTTTTTGTTAAAAATTAACAAATAAATTTAACAACAACTCCCCAAAATATCCTATACTCAGTTTTAATTTTCGGAAGTTGCCGCAACTGAAATGTAACTTGCCATCAACCAAATTTGCCCCACGTGATCCCGATCCCGTATGCGAGCGAGAAAATTAGCTGACAACAAAACGCATATTTGAAACGCATGAATTTTAATTTTGCAAAGAACAAAATAAAAACCGCCTGCGATCAAATTTCCAACCAGCAAGATGATACTTTAAATATCAAAAAATTTCAATACCAATATAAATTTTTTCCAAACAACAAAAAATGTCAACACACATTATTACTACATTCCGAATTTTTTGAGAATACGGAATAGACAAAATAAATATAAAATATTGTCGAGTGGAATCGGTCGGTTCTCCAATTCGATCCAGCCAATAAGCCGACCTTTAACCTTACCAACATCACGTATCGGATAAGGATCACGAGGCACTATGCGAATTATACGTAACCCAAACTGTCCGCTCTTCACTTGCAAGGGTCATTATGGCAATGACATGCGGAAACCTTGCTCATTCGTTGAAATAGTAGCGATTACTGTTTTATTTTGGTTCTGATTGGGGAATCTTTGGGGTGGGTGGTGATTGTTTTTGGATGTAATCTTTATTTCTACTGGTATTAACTTTTTTAACTTATTGTGTGTTGGTTATTTATTTTTTGGATTTTGGTTTTTTTGTGCGATTTCGCGAGCTATTTTCGTACGATAAATCCATTGTGTTGAGCGGTAGCTGGCGTATTCATCTTGTTTGCAAGTTTGCAGTCGTTCGTTGATTAACATGTTAGTCAGGCACTCACGTACTTGTTGAATAGTGATTGATGAAGTTTTTTTTTTGATACATCAACTCCTCCGTCAAGAACCACAAACACATCATCGAAAGTGCAACATGATGATGCCAACCTCGCCAATTACGAACTTGATAATCAGCCAAACCACATTCGCCTTTAGCACGATGAAAACATTCCTCAATCCGATACGCTTGTTTGATCACTCGCGCATACTCCTCCAGCTCAACCGGCGCAGATTTATTGTACGATAAATAATAATCACATCTCGGCTTGTTCGTATCATCACGCCATCGACTCCCAACCAATGTCTCAACATCACCAATTTCATCGCCAATTTTCGCCCGAACATCACACGCAACCAAATTGACATTCAGCCATCCTTTGTGTCCTTGACGCACATTAATTTTTTTCCATTGACTCGATGGAATTGACTTCGCCCACTTGCTTACACTCACCCAATCATCAGCAAATTTACAAACACTTTTTTTATTGTTGTTAAAAGTTTTTTCAGTATCATTGTTCACTTCGCATATCAAAATATTTGACGGAACTGATAAAAGGTAAGATTCTCCCAATTCCCGTAAAGTCCTACGAAACCAAGGAACTTTGCCCATTTCATCGTCACCAGCAACCCAACTATGAGGTAACTTACGACCGCGTCCTTTGATCATTTCCAATGCGTGTTGATGTCGAGTTTG
>JAISQS010000218.1 GCA_031274045.1 Planctomycetaceae bacterium
TCTGATTTTTTACCAAAATCGTTCAATAAACTTAAACGGGCATCACCGCAAAAAAAAATTCTTCACAACAAAATACCCGCCACAAACTTTTGCGCAACGAATATTCCTTCACAAAAAAATCCATCACGCAAAACCAATAAACCTCACCATCCCAGTCATCAAACAAAGAACGCACCACTTAGCAAGGTCGGCGTATGTTATCGACTATTGAAATTTTTGTCAATACAGGAAAGTCCATAAATCTAAAAAAAAATTATTTTTGTATTTTTTGTACGAAATAATCGTAGTTACCAAGTTCTCTAATTTTTATTGCATACTTGAACAATCTCCTATCTCCAATCAACAATCTGCAATTACCCCAAATCTTTGTCATCTACGTGCTTACAAATGGCGTTGCTCTACGCTATGGTATGTTACCCTTTCAGTGTGTTGAATGCGGCGCATTGGTACAGTACTTGATAAAAGCCGCAAATAAGATGCCGCCAAAAACAACAAAATATACTTTCGGCGGTAATAAATGTATGTTTTTATTTTTTATATTCTTTGCTTTCTTCGCGTCTCCGCGCGAAACAAAAAAAATATTTCGCGCAGAGACGCAGAGAGCGCAAAGTAAGAAATTTATTTTGGTGTATATTCTTCGTGTCCTTTGTGTCATTGTGCGCAACGAAAAAATACATTGCGCACAAAGACACGAAGAACACAAAGGAAGGAATTTTATTTTTTATACTTTCGGCGGTCATAAATGTATGTTTTTACCGAAGGTTTGAGGCATTAGGCATGGAGGCGTTAGGTTCGTTGCCTAATGCTCATGTCTTCTTCCCGCCTAATGCCTCACCTGCCTAACGTCATTTTTATGACCGCCGGAAGTATAGTTTTTAGTAGTGAGTTTTCAGCCGTTAGCGAAATGGGCTTGTCCCTCGTTATACAACATAAGTTCGCCGCTTCGCGGCGATTGTCTGCCTGTCGGCAGACGGAGGGCGGATTGGTGAACCGATGCGTTTTCCGCTCCCGTTGTCGGCGAGCGATAATGATTCACTGGCGACGTAACCGCCCGGCGGTCGGTTGCCCACCTTACGTTTGCCAACACGTTTTGGTGCTCCGTTCCAACTTGTTCGGTTCTATTACGCACAGAGGCGGGCGGGACACCCGCGTTCCAGTCCGCGCCGCTTTGCGGCAAGCTTATATGATATAACGAGGCAAGTGCGCCGGTGCTATTCACAAAGAAAGCCCAACGGTCAGTTGTCTACCTTACGATCACCAACACTCTTTTACCAAAGAAATATCTGCGAACGATCTCCCTACTTTACCTTGCTATTGTAATTCGTTTTTATGTGTATAGAATGTTACGCCTCATTTGTTTTTGGGGGTCTGATTGTTGTGTTCTTGTTATCTTTGTGTTGTGTTGATAGTGGGAATGCGTTTTTTACGGCAGGCAATCAAAGTAACATATATGGGAATTTGATCGTTCTTTTTGGGCAATATTGTTTTTGACTTTTGCAAATTGAGTCTTTCAAATGAGTCTATTGAGCGTGGTGATCAAATTTATTGTTAGTGTGTCAAATATCAAAAAATAATTCAAAAAATTCAAAGGAGAAAATTTTTATGGCAGACAAAAAAATCAATGTCGCTATGATCGGTCAAGGGTTTATGGGGCGTTCGCACTCCAACGCTTGGTGTCAAGTCAACAAATTCTTCAACCCGCCAATAAATTCCGTACTCCATACAGTCTACGGTATGGAACCAGAAAAACCTCATTTGTTCGCGGAAAAATGGGGTTGGGAACATTCTTCGACGGACTGGGAATCTCTTGTCAAGTCGCCGGAAGTTGGTCTGGTCGATATTGTGACTCCCAATTTTATGCACGCGCCTCCGGCTAAAGCGGCAGTTGCTGCGGGCAAACCTTGTGCTTGTGAGAAACCGGTTTCGGCGACTTTGTCGGAAGCTCGCGAGATGGCTGAAGCTGCTCAAAAAGCCAAAGTTGACACTTTTGTCTGGTTCGTTTATCGACGCGCGCCGGCAGTAGCATTCGCACACCAATTAGTCAAGCAAGGCGCAATCGGAGAAATCAGACACATCCGAGCTGTCTACTTGCAAGATTGGGCAGACGAATCCGTGCCGTTTGCGTGGAGATTCAAAAAAGAACTTGCCGGATCAGGCGCACACGGCGATTTGAACGCGCATATTGTTGATATGACGAAATTTGTTTCCGGACTTGAAATCGACACTATTTGCGGTGCGGTTGCGGAGACATTTGTCAAAAAACGTAAAATCATCGAACAAGATTCCGGCGGCGGAATTGTTACAGATGAAAAATTGCGATACATGAAAGAGGACGCGGGGAGCGCAAAATTAGGCGATGTCACTGTCGATGACACCGTGCTGTTTTTGGTCAAATATAACAACGGCGCAGTCGGCTCATACGAAGCCGCAAGACAAGCAACCGGAAACCAAAACTACAACGGATTCGAAATCAACGGCACAAAAGGCTCCGTAAAATTCAATTTTGAAGACATGAATCACCTGCAATTCTACGACGCAACTTTGCCACGCGCAGTGCAAGGTTGGACTTCAATAATGTGTACACACGGAGGTTCGCATCCGTATGTTGCGAACTATTGGCCCGATGCGCATTTGATCGGATACGAACACGGATTCACAAGCATGGCTTACGACATCTTGCTAAAATTATCCGGTCAAACTCCAACAGTACCGTTGCCGGATTTCAACGACGCATACCAAACACAACGCGTCCTCGAAGCCGCTCTAATCGCAGCCGTCGAAAAACGATGGGTAAAACTCGATGAAATAAAATAATATCAGACTTCAGATGTTGGATTTTAGATATTGGACAACCCGCTTCCGGTCACGGCTTTTTTGTACGATAATTCAACACATAGTCAACGTGTAATATTGTCCAACGAAGTTGTGACGGAATTTTGTCCGAATGACAACATAATCTTGTTGTCGATTTGTTGTCAATGTTGAGATTCCGAATTAAACTGCTTTCCGGTTATTGTGTGTAATTGGCGGCAGTTTAATTTTCGGTTTTGGTTTGTTTGTGTTGGGATTTAGGTTGTTCCTGGCGTGTGTGGTGTATGCAGGGGTTTACATAAATTTTCGTTTTTAACTATAACATTTCAAACTTGCGCGTACTTGAGATTTCGTTTACGTTCGCGGGCTTACCTACGCAAAGCACGCTTTTACGCTTTATCATTGACGAATTTTACAGTACATTGCGCATAATTTAGGGGATTGATTTATGTCGCTTTGGAAAATAGCATTGAGGAGTGTTCAATTTCGATTTCTGTCGTCTGTTTTGACGGCGTTTTCAATATCGCTTGGGGTGGCGTTGATAGTTACGGTTCTTGTGATTCATGGTGTTCTTGACAGTTCTTTTAAGCGCGGCTCGCAAGGTTACGATTACATTATATCGGGCAAAGGCAGTCCGCTTGATGTTGTTCTTGGTGTTGTGTTTTATTTGAATCAGCCGTTGGGTGGAGTGTCGGATGATTATCTGCAAAAATTCCGGCGCGGTGAGTATAGTCATCTTGTTCAAGACGCAATACCGCTCACGATTGGCCATCATTTTCGCGGGTCTACGATAGTTGGTACGTCGCCGGAATTTTTTGCCGCCTTGCGATTCATGGGCGATAAAAAATACGAGTGCAGTTCTGGTAATTTTTTCAAAGGCACAGAAACTTTCAGTGCTGTACTTGGGTCTCGCGCACAAAAAAAGACGGGATTAAAAGTTGGCGAAACGTTTTTGCCGGAGAATATGCCTAATCCCGATGGTTCTATTGACGACGACCATGATCACGATCAACCTTTCACGGTTGTTGGAATATTGGAGCCGACAGGCACGCCGAACGATAACGTAATTTTTGTCAACATCGACGGATTTTACGATATGCACCAAACACACGACAGCAACACCAAGAAGCACAAGAAACAATATTCGGCAATCTTGTTAGTCATCAAAAAGAATCCGATCAAACCTGAGGGGATTGCAATTGACCCGAACTCGCCGGACTTTGACCCGACGGCGGCAATGCAAGATCGGGCTTACGTCAATATTCACGCGACAGAGTTGCCTGATACTCTTGACAAAACGCCAGACATTCAAGCGGTCTCTCCGATTCGGGAGATAGCCAAATTGCTTGAAAATATTGTTGGGAATATTCAGTTGGTTTTAATTTTTATGGCGGTGATGGTGGTGATTGTTGCCGGAATAGGAATGATGGTCAGCATCTACAATTCAATGAACGAGCGGAAGCAAGAGATAGCGGTTATGCGTGCGCTTGGCGCGCGGCGGTTTACGGTGATGTCGATAATATTGTTGGAGTCGATATTGCTTTCGCTTGGCGGTGGTCTGATTGGGGTTTTGATTGGTCATGCGATGATTGGCGGGGTTGGTCCTTGGATTTCGCAGAATACCGGTGTTGTTGTTCATGCGTTGAATTTTCATGTGACTGAATTTTATTTGATTCCGGGTCTGATTATTTTGGCATCAATCGTAGGCTTCCTCCCCGCAATCGTAGCATACAAACAAGATGTCGCAACTTCACTCGCACCGTAATAGGATATTTGCTCACAGGAAGGTAAGAGAAGGTAATGGGAGAATATTTTTAACACAAAGTTTGCAAATATTATCAACAACTGATTACGCATATTTAACAGATTGTAATAAAAAACTAAAAACTGATCTGTTTAAATCTGTAAAATTTGTTGACAATATTCTTTCCTTACCTTCCATTACCTTTCTGTGAATTTTTTTACAAAATAATTTAAACAGTTAGTGCTTGCGGTTTCGTTTATGTTCTTTGGTTTGTTTGCGGGAGTTGGTTTTGAGTATTTGGGACGGCGAAATTTGCGAAGTGTTGCACGTAAAATGGGATTATATAAATGACAAAGATAAATGAATTTGATCAAACTATCTCTAAAGTTACAGATGAAGAGATAGGGGCGACGGGTGTTCGGGTTGGTTATCGTGCGATGAGTGTGCTTGCGATAATTGCGTTTGTGTTTTCGCTTTGTACGCCGTTGATGTTGCTTAGTAGTTGGTTTGTATTGTTTCCGATTATTGGAGCGGCGTGTGGAGTTTGGGGGCTTATTCGGATTCTTTCGTCTCCGTTTGATTACACGGGTCGTGCGTTTGCGGTTGCTGGTGTTGTGGTGTCGTTGGTGTTGGGTGTTGTTGCCGGCGGTATAGGGTTGTGGCAATATTATTATTCTGCGCCGTCTGGTTATGAGGTGCTTGATTTTCTTGATCTGCGTCCCGATGCTGACAAGTACAAAACATCGCCTCACAACATCAATCCGGCAATTCTCGAACTTGCAAAAGACCATCGCAAAGTGTACGTGCGCGGATTCATGTTTCCGGGCAATCAGATGGCAGGCATACAAGATTTTATGATGGTCAGGTTGGTGGCTCATTGTAAATTTTGTGCGCCGGAAAAGAATCCGTTTGACATGATTTCGGTTCATTGCTCCGGTGATTTGCGGGCAACATACAGAATGAATGCCGTACATGTCGGCGGCGAATTATATTTCAACGCAAACTACGTGCGAGGTGAATTACCTTTCCACATTGAGGCAGACATCATCAAGTAACGGCGCAATCAAGTAACGGCGTAATCAAGTAACGGCGTAATGTAGAATGCCCGCCCGCCGACAGTGGGGCTTGAGTCACGCCGATATTTCTATTGTCCAAAAAACTAATGTATCTGTATTGTAGGGGCGAGGCTTGCCCTCGTCCCCAAAGATGCGGTAAACGTACCGACAACGTAAGGTAGGCGACCGTTCGCTGAATGGTTGGTCGACGTTGAGCCGACAACGGGTGCGGATTTTTGTAGTGTTCGATTTTTTGCAATATATCAGTGAAATGCCTCAACGCTGTTAGTAAAACAAACCTTATTTACAACCTTATTTTCGTACAAAAGTAATCTTAGTAGCCATGTAATATCATGGTTTTACAAGCCGTAGGTTTGCGTCGCTCGGTAGAAAATGATATTCCCGCACAAACGAGCATTCCATAGGAATACAATCATTGGACAAGTCACAGGGTTGCATTCCTACGGAATGCTGGGACTCGGTGGGGGGTTCATTTTCTACCGAGCGATACATTCCTAGCGGAATGTAATAACGCGAAAACATAGAACGAATTGGAAATAATAAGGTTGGTTATCTGGGGTAATACAATGGCTATTAAGGTTGTTGTGCTAGGAAAAATAAGATTATAAATAAGATTGATTAGAGCGGATATTTCGCTGGTATACTACGAAGAACAATTCACAACAATCAATGAATTTTATTGCACACAGAAATTGAACGTGGAGATGTGAAGTGTTGTGTCTTTACGATTTTTTCTTACCGGAACTTTTTTTAACAACTTTTTTACTTGTTTTTGGGTTGACTTTCTTTGTAACTTTTTTAACAACCTTCTTGCTAACTTTTTTTGTAGTTTTTTTGTTTTTGTCGGCGACTAGCCAGCGTCCGATGGTTCTTGTTTCGGGATCAAATTCTACGCCGATCTTGATGATCTTTTTACCGGTTGTTTGGTACGGAATCGAATAACCTTTGTCATCAATCTGCTT
>JAISQS010000238.1 GCA_031274045.1 Planctomycetaceae bacterium
ATAACGCGAAACATAAAACGGATTGGAAATAATAAGGTAATAAGGTTGAAATTTTTTATTGTCAATGGCTACTAAGGTTGTTTTGTTAGGAAAAATCAGGTAAAAATAAGGTTGAGTCAGGTACGGATATTTCGCTGATATATTACCGAAATTTTATTATTAGCTCTTTTCGACGACCTTCTAAACTAATCCATTTTCAACGCAAAACACACGAAAAACGAAATTCGCGAAAGTGATTTTAAGAAAGTGTTTATTAAAATTCGCGTATTTTGTATTTTCGTGTATTTCGCGTTAAAAATATTTTTGGAAATTACAATAGGTTTTTTATTTATTGGTTGTACTTGGTTTTCTGCTGCGGAAGAGTCCTGATGCGGTTCCTGTTGAGATCGGTTTTGATGTTTTATTTGAGTATATGCTTGATACACCGGCTCCGTTTGACAATGCTTTTGGGTGATCGTTGATTGAGACTCCTGCGTTATAATTTGGTTTATCGTAATATTGTGAAACATTTGCGTTTGATAGTCTGCGTCCGCCTTCCGGTTTGATTTTCATGTCAAATTCGTCTGCGCCGGTGCCGTAATCTCTCAATGGAGTCGGGTTTCGCCAACCCAATTTCAGCAGAAGCTCTTTCAAAGAAATCTCTTTGACTGCGAGTGCTTTGGCTTTCTTTCGTATTTCTACTTGTGCAGCCATGACATCGTTTTCTTGACCGTCTTCTTTGACGCTGCCTACTACGACGAAGGAGGTGTCCGACGAAATATTTTCCAGTCCTACGACTTGACCGCGTTTGACATTTTCGTCTATTTCGCCATTTGAAATATAGCAGTCAACAACACCGCCGTTCAACTTTATCAAATTTATAATATCCTCAAGACTCCCCAAAGAAGGATCGTTCGCGGGATTACCGACGTCGGGCAAAAACATCCCCGCACAAAGTGCAACATGCAATTTTTGACCTCTATCCCAAATCGGCGAATGAATCACGTCTCCGGCAAGAATCGGATTGACTATTTTATCGATGATGATTCGTGCTTCAGATCGGTGTGGACCGATGATTTTTATGATTTCGATGCTTGCTTTGCTGGCGTGCAAATTAACGTTTCGCTTGCAGGATTCGCATAGTGTCGGCGTGTCTCCGTACAGACTGGAATCATACGAAATGCCCGCAATTTTCGGATCATAAACACTAAACGTCATACGCGTCTCAACACCATCCGCATACCCAAGATCAACTATCACAACACGCGTACTCAAATCAACAACCTCAATCACACCATCCGGTCGATCAAATATCGGACGCAAGAGTTGTTGTAATTTTGAGCCGAGTTCGCCGCAACGTTCCTCTGCATCTTCCGCCCGCTTTTTTTCTCTTGCGGCTTCCTCGCGTGCAATTCTGACATCGATTTCGGCTTTTTCTTGGACGGCGATTTTTTGATCGTTTACATTTTTCATTTGTTCGCCGGTTGTCGAGAGGGTTGCGGTAAATTCCTGACGTGATTTGTTCAGGTCGGCGATAGCTTTTTCTTGTTCTTGTCTGTATTTGTCGGTAACGGATTGGTAGAGAGCTTGCAAATTTTTGTAGTCGGCTTCCAATTGCAGACGGCTTGCTTTTTCCTGTTCGTGTTCTTTTTTGCCTGCGTCAAGCTCGTTGAAAAGAGTGGTAAGTGCAACCCGATACGACCGGACTTCATTCACGCTAGGCGAATATTTCGTCATATCCCTCTTGTGTTCGTCCAGCACTTTTTGAACATCAACATCACCAAAAGCAACATCAATAGCTTGCTTAAGATTGACAACATCTTGAGCGGCTGCTTTGGCTTTTTGCTCAGCTTCGCTGGCTTGGGATTTTGCTGCATTGAGTTCTGCCGTCAGCTTATTTGTCCAATTGTGATAACGCACCACAACAACTATCATCGCAATAAGCAACACAGTTGCGAATATCGACATAAAACGCAAAAAATTTATGTTATTCATTTTTGTAAGTAAAGTTTATCTGACTTTTTTGAAATTCAACTCGAAGCCATACGGACAAAGACTCCGACACCACAAAACATCAAATTTACTATCGGCAATATACGTTGCAAGAAACATAGCCGAAAAACAAATATAACAACGTAAAAAAATTTTTACACCAACTTGTATTAGTTGTATCAATTTCAACGATTCAGATTGCAAAACGCGATACGCCGTATTCGAGATAGCTGTATCAAGAAAGATGTATCAAGACATAAAGTGCGGGCGAGAGGATTCGAACCTCCACGCCGTTAAGCATTGGATTCTAAGTCCAACGTGTCTGCCATTCCACCACGCCCGCAACAAAAAACAAAACCAACACGAGAAATTTTAAACCAGCACGGAAATTTTTAAACCAGCACGGAAACTTTAAACCAGCACGGAAACTTTAAAACCAGCACGGAAATTTTAAAACCAGCACGGAAATTCTAAACCAGCACGGAAACATTAAAACCAGCACGGAAATCTTCGCCCCAGTATAATAATTTTAAAATTTATTACAACGAGTCCATCACAACAAGATTTTTTAACACGAAAAACACGAAAAACGTGTTGACATTCCAAACCGTCACTCGTTGGCGCAGCTGACAATAGCCGCGAAGCGGCGCGGACTGGAACGCGGGCATCCCGCCCGCCTAAGTGTGTAATAGCACCAAAAAAGCTTGAACTGAACGCCAAAACGGATTGGCAAATATCCTCCAACACGTCTTGGCGTTCCTTCCAAACTTATTCGGTTTCCTAATGCACTTAGGCGGGCGTCCCGTCTTGTTATACCGCACATTTTTTTTGAGAATACGAACCATACGAAAAATACGGAATAAACGAAAATTAATTTCTAAAAACTATTTTTAACGCGAAATACACGAAAATACAAAATGCGCGAAAATTTAATAAACACAATTTTAATAAACACAAT
>JAISQS010000241.1 GCA_031274045.1 Planctomycetaceae bacterium
TCAGATGCTGTGCATGATTACTTCTTTCTTATCTGCTGTTTCGTCTTCTGTTTTTGGTTTGTGCAAAAGAACCCGGCGCATACACCAAATTAGCGCAACAGTAAATAATAACTCCGTCGATAACATTAAAATCCAACCGCCAACAGTCATTTCTTTTTCTCCTTTATTTATTTTGTTCAAAAGAATCTTTGTGTGTTTTTTTATTTTTGTGCGGCGGCTTCTTTTCGTTCTTTTATGATGGTTTCTTGGATTGAGTTTGGCACTTTTTTATATTTCAAAAATTCCATTGAGAATGTTCCTTGACCTTGTGTCATGCTTCTTAGTGCGGTTGAGTATCCGAATGTTTCTGCGAGTGGGATTTCTCCTTCGATTTTTGTTGTTGCTCCTACGGTTTCGGTGATGCTTATGATTCCTCTTCTTGAGTTAAGGTCTCCGACTACGTTTCCTTGAAACTGGCTTGGGCATTCGATTTCCATTCGCATTACCGGTTCGAGCAGGGTTGGTTTCATTCTTGGGAAAGTTTCGCGTAAGGCAGTTTGCGCGCAAATTCTGAACGCTAAATCGGAGCTGTCAACAGAATGGAACGAGCCGTCATTGACCAACACACTCAAACCGACAACAGGGAATCCCGCAACAGGTCCTTTTTCCAATGAACCTCTAAATCCTTTTTCGATTGCCGGAATGTAATTTGACGGAATCGTACCGCCAACAACTTTTTCCTCAAACAGAAACGTTTCGTCTATTTCCTCGTCTTCCGGTATTGGTGACATTTTTCCTACGATGTGTGCGTATTGTCCGCTTCCGCCGGATTGTTTTTTGTGTTTTATGTCGAACTCGACGGCGGTGGTTGGTGCTTCGCGGTAGTTTACTTTTGGCGGCGAAGTTTCGACTTCCACTTTATACTCGCGCTTAATCCGCTCAACATACACGTCCAAATGCAGCTCGCCCATTCCAGCCATGAGCGTCTCGCCGCTTTCGGGGTCGGTTGATATAGACAATGTCGGGTCTTCTTTGCGAAAACGATACAATGCCTTGCTCAATTTATCCGCGTCTTTGGTTGCTTTTGATCTGATCGCAATTCTGATAACCGGTTCGGGAACGTACATTGACTCAAGCGTGCAAAAATCTTTCTCCGAAGCGAACGTGTCACCGCTGGAACAATCAATCCCGATTACAGCAACAATATCACCTGCGGTTGCGGATTCGATTTCTTCGCGGCTATTTGCGTGCATTCTGAAAATGCGGCTGATTCGTTCTTTGTTTCCGGTGCGTTGGTTGTAGTATGATTCACCTTTTTTGAGCGAGCCTTGATAGATTCGCATGAAGGTCAAAGTCCCATACGGGTCTTCAACAATTTTGAACGCCATCGCAACTGCGGTCGCGTCGGGGTTGGGCGTGAGGAGAATTTTATTGCTTTCATCTTTTGCTGTATTTGACTTTTCGTGTCCGCTTTTCCACGCATAATTATCGCAATCAAGCGGGGACGGCAAATAAGATACAACCGCATCGATCAATGGTTGCACGCCTTTATTTTTATAGGCGGTGGCAAGAAACACGGGAGTCAATTGACGCGACCAGACAGCAAGCCGAACGACACTATATATCAAATTAACCGGCGGCTCCTTCTCCTCAAGAAGCAACTCCATCATCTCATCGCTGAACATTGCCAAAGACTCCAGCAATTCGTGACGTGCTTTTTTGACATCGTCTTTCAAATTGTCGGGAACGGCTTCGATACGGATATTTTCACCTTGTTCTCCGTCAAAGTAGATTGCGTGTTGTTCGATTAGATCGACTACGCCTTGAAAATCGGCTTCTTTTCCGATGGGTAGCTGCATTAGAATTGCGCCGCAAGCTAGTTTTTCGTTGAGTTGATTTACAACACGATACGGATCGGCACCAACTCGATCCATTTTATTCACGAGAGCAATTCTTGGAACTTCGTAGCGTTTCATTTGGCGGTCGATTGTAATTGATTGAGCTTGCACGCCGCCGACTGAACATAGAACCAAAACAGCCCCATCCAAAACACGCAAACTGCGCTCCACCTCAACCGTAAAATCAACATGTCCGGGCGTATCGATCAGATTGATGAAGTTGCCGTTCCACTCAACAGTTGTCGCTGCGCTGGTTATTGTTATGCCGCGTTCTTGTTCGAGTTCCATGTGATCCATTGTGGCACTTCCGTCGTGAACTTCGCCGATTTTGTATGATTTGCCTGTGTAGAACAGGATACGTTCGCTAAGTGTGGTTTTGCCCGAATCGATATGAGCTGATATTCCAATATTCCTAAGGTTTTTTATATTAAACATGATTTATTCCGCGCCGGTAATTCGCCGCCGCAACCTACAAATTTCTATCTTAAATTTCTTTCTTTAGATCAATTACTTTGATCAATAATTCATTCCTTCAACCAATAATTTCGTTCACCGTTCACCGCACAATCCAACATCAATTTGTCAATATCACTAACACAATATCGCAAACGTAAATTGACATCTCAAAATTGACATCTCAAGTTGGCTGCGAAACGTAAAAGCGGTTTATTTGTCGGCAGTATGCAAACGTAAACGGAAACTTGAATTCGGTTGGTTGTGGTTTGTTACATTTACGGATTGAGAATCATCCGACATTCTTTGACAGTTTTATAAACTGCTTGTAGTTTAAAGAATCCTGACTTGTGCGGCTTTGGACAGTTAATTTTCTACTCGCCAAATTGACAAGCCAACTTGACAACAACCCAAACAAGACCGCCGCCAACAGCAAAACCAACCGTCTACACCAACTTCGGTATAAATTCAAAAAACGAAAAAACGAGCGTGGATTTTACACAATCTTTCATATCACGCAAGGAAGGGGAGTGCATCTTGTTACACAACACGAATTTTTTCGAGAAATACGGAACAAACAAAATAAACTAAACAAACGAAATTTTTGAGTCAACTCATTTCGTCTATTTTGTATTTTTCGTTTGTTCCGTATTCTCAAAAAAAAAGTTAGGAATATACTTCCGGCGGATGTTAGGCGGGAAGAAGGTTTGAGGTATTGGGTAGCGAGTCTAACGCCTTCCTGTCTAATGCCTCAATCCCTCCCCAAAAAACATACATTTATGACCGCCGAAAGTATAAGGCATCGCCCCTCGTTATACCACACAAGTCATAAACGTATTCGCGTGTTTGTTTTGGAGCGGAACAACACCGGAGGTGTTGAATTTTCCGTGTTAAACTTTACTGCCCCCGTGCAAGCGGAGCGCAG
>JAISQS010000244.1 GCA_031274045.1 Planctomycetaceae bacterium
CTCGTACAAGTAATAACTTAATGCGTGTGATTAACGCCCCAAAAATTGCATGTTGGAGTTGAACCCCTACGGGGTTCGTTCTTCGCGCACACCTTACCCCGTGCTGCGCTCCGCTTGCACGGGGGCAGTAAAGTTTAACACAGAAAATTCAACACCTCCGGTGTTGTTCCGCTCCAAAACAAACACGCAAATACGTTTATGACTTGTGTGGTATAACGCGGGCGGGACGCCCGCGTTCCAGTCCGCGCCGCTTCGCGGCAATTGTGTGGTACAACGAGGTTTTCCGCCCCCTCCGTTTTCGGCTTGCTCCGCTCGCCGAAAACACAACCGCCCAGCGGTCGGTTGCCCACCTTACGATCACCGACACGTAAACCGCCCCACCGCGTCGGGTGCAAGCCCCCGTCGCTAACGTTATGCGAATTGTGTATATGACTTGTACGGTATAACGAGGGTGGGATACTTGCGTTTCGGTCGATTGACCGCTTCTTGATAATAATAATGTCGCCTTGTCAATAAATAAAAATTCGTTAGACTACCCCACGCGGTTGTGAGAATCAACGCAATTTACACGCAGACGAGTTAAAAATACTTACAAATGATTTATGAACTCTTGGCGATGTGATTTGTCTGTTTTATACGAAAAAATATCAAAACAAAAAATAATTTTAAATTATGAAATATATACGGAAAAAAATCTTTTTGGGACTTGCGCTCTTGTTTCTGTTGTTGCTTTGCCTCGCGCAAGCAACACCAATAACCGCTCAGGTACAATTCGATTTGGTACGTCGGATTGATGTGGCTCCGGTCTGGTCGGGGCATCCTGTCGGTTTTGCCCTTTTGACAGAAGGAGACTGGCAATTCGCCGCATTTTACGATGCCAACCGGAATATGACACTTGCCCAACGCAAACTAAACGAAACAGCATGGATATTCAAACAACTGCCAACAAAAGTCGAATGGGATAGCCACAATTACATAACAATAACATTGGATCGGGATCGGCATCTTCATGTTTCGGGGAATATGCACTGCGTGCCTTTGATCTATTTTCGTAGCGTAAAGCCGCTCGATGTGACATCGCTCGTGCAGGTTGCCTCCATGACCGGCAGCAACGAAGAACGTTGCACTTATCCGCAATTTATCGAAGGGGCGGGCAAGGAATTGCTCTTCACCTATCGCGATGGCGGAAGCGGTAACGGAAACCAAATCTGGAACATTTATGACGCGGACAAAAAATTCTGGAGCCGATTATTTGATACGCCAATGTTCAACGGTCAAGGTAAAATGAACGCCTATTTTTATGGTCCGATTATTGGACCTGATGGTTATTATCACCTTTGCTGGATGTGGCGAAATACGCCGGATTGCAGTACCAATCACGATTTGTCTTATGTTCGCAGCCGCGATATGAGGCATTGGGAAAACAGTCAAGGTACACCCGTTGCCTTGCCCATCACTCTCCAAACCGGAGAAATCATAGATGCCGCCCAACCAAAACAAGGTCTCTTGAATCCCGCTCAGGCATTGAGTTTTGACATTGAAAACCGTGTCGTGATTTCATACGGTAAATACGACGCGAAAGGGAATTGGCAACTCTATAACGCACGCTTGGAGGACGGAGTATGGAAATATTATCAAACAAGCAACTGGAATTATCGCTGGGATTTCAAAGGCGGCGGAACAATTCCCCTCGAAATTTCATTCGGAGCAATTGAGATTCAAGACGGTCAACTCGTACAATCTCACCATCACATCAAAGAAGGAAACGGTCGCTGGCAACTCGACGAAAAAACTCTCAAACCAATCCGTCAAGTCAATTCACCAGTCCAATTACCAAAAGAAATCAATGAAATCGAACTAGACTTTCCGAATATTGAAGGGAGAACAACGTGGGATTTGCGAGACAGAAAACAACCCGCAGACAAAGGAAACAATATTCGTTACGTTATGAAATGGGAGACATTGCCCCCCAACCGCGACCGCCATCATCCGGTTGCCCCGCCGCCAAGCCAACTCCGCATCTACGAAATCAAACGAAACACGAAGTAAGGAAGGATAATCATGAAAAAATTAACAAATATTTCAGAATACAGCGACTGGCTCGGTGATTTAAAATCACGCATAAAAAATAGCCAAATTCACGCTGCGTTGTCGGTGAATAAGGAATTGATTTTGCTTTATTGGGATTTAGGAAAACAAATCTTCGAAAAACAAAAAACTGCTACATGGGGAAACAGCGTTATAAGTCAATTAAGCAAAGATTTATGCAACGAATTCAAAGGTGCCACTGGTTTTTCAAAGAGCAATCTATACGCAATGAAACAATTTTATGAATTTTTCCACCAGCCTGGTGGAAAATTAGACAAGGAATGCCTTCGGATGTAGAACTAAAAAATGAGCTACTTGACTTTGAATGCAAAAATGGAAAATAAAAGCTGAAGATTTGTCGTTTCGTCTACTACAAACGCGGTGAAGTTTAACTGGAAAAATCGACCTCTACGAGTTTTTCTCTGTTCAATCTGAACAATCGAGCGACTCTTTTTGATTCTTTGACACACAACAATGCGGGCTGGATGTCTGCGTCTCTATTGGTTGTCAACAAGACCGTCGCGAGTAAAAAAACTATGCCAGTTATTGAATGTTTGTAATATAGTTAAACTTTACCGTCTGAAAAATGGGATTGATCCGAAACATTAGCAGAAATAGTAAATTCCGCCAACTTTATTGCCGATCCCAGCTCAAAGAGGGATCATTACGGATACTTTGCGCCAAATCGTAATTTAGTTTGCGGGAGTTGTACTGTGTGGTCAACACGATTCGCGTGTTGGCAAAAGGTAGTTGCAAAAAACGGTGTAAGTTTTTGGATTTAGGATTTGAAGTTTTCCAAGTTTAGGGGAGAGGTAGGATGCCAATGAAAATGTTTCGGCTGTCTGTTATTTTGGGGCTTGCGGTCCTGTTACAAGGTTCGCCAATGTCGTTCGGAGATACGTTGCCGCACAAAGCAACAAATACAAATAAACAATTTGTACGAACATCGTACAATAAAACTGTTGCTCAAACAAGCGACACAACTCCAAAAGAATACAACAATTCGGCATCAACACCGGATATTGATTTTGGAAGTTATTTGAGCAACTTCAGCTTGCAAGGAATAAGTCAATCGGCAACCAATACCGCCCCAAATACAGACGAATCCGATCCGAATAAAACCGAACAAGATAAATCCGAGCCGAAAAAAAATAAAAAAATCCCAGCCAACAGAATCCCCAAACGCACAAAACCAAAACCGGCACAAACCGAACAAAACGACACAAACAACACGACCACTCTGCAACCCGCAACCGTTGATTTGGACACCTATTTGAGCCAACGCGATTTGAAAAATAAGCCCCCTGCGGCTGGTTCTGGCGACGGCAAATTCAATCCTAATTTTGCCAAAAATATTCATAGACAAAATTCTCAACGTATTCCTTGCAGTGATCCGAATTGTCCGGTTTGTGTGAATCAGCAGATTGCTTTATCGGATGAATTTAGTGTATATAAGGATCAGCTTGTTCCGCAGCAGCGGCGGCGTGGTTTGATTGGTTCTACGGGGTTATTGGATTTATTTAATCCGATTTGTGAGGCGATTGGTAGTATGAGGGAGTTGGGGGTTGTTGATCATTCTCATGTTACGGCTGATTATTGGGATTATCCTAAGACTTTGCATTATCCGATTTCAGCTACGCCGCCGGCTCATTACACTTACAACCGCAGGCTGCACCCGATGCAATACCCGATCCCGAATCCCGAAGATTTTTACGCAGAACAAGATTGTTTTTTGCTCGGCATCAATGGTACATTTGTTGGCAAGAATGGTGTTTTGCTTAATTATGAGGGTAATCCGGTCGGTTCGCGGTTGAGTTTTGATGGTGTTTTGTCGGCATCGGATGGGACAAAGTTAGGGGTTCGTCTTGGACCGAAGTGTCTGCTTCGCCGTCTTGATGGTGCTGCGATTCCAAATAGCGGTTTCGGCTTGAACAAGGAAGGCAAATTATTAGCGTCGGATGGTACGCCGCTTGGAGACGGCGGTTTCCGGCTGGGTCGGCGTGGGGCGATAATCGCGCCAAACGGAACGTTGACGGGAATTACGCTTGGGAATAATGGCGTTTTGTGTGGCAGTGACGGCGAGCCGCTCGGTTCGAACAGTTACCAAGCTATCGCGGGGGGCGTGTTGCTTGGATCGGATGGTTTGCCGAACGGTTTCAGGTTGCAAGCGGACGGGTCAATCGTGCGGTTTGATGGTATTCCTATTTTGGCAAATAGTTTCAGACGCGGCAGAAATGGAATCATTTTGACTCCCGATGGAACGCCAATAGGACCGATTGGAATTCAGCTCAGTCAAAAGGGGACGTTGTTGAGTCCTGATGGTTCTCCGATAGGGATGAATGTCGTCAGTCTTTCGCACCGACCGGAGAGGTATAAGGGACAAGAACCGACGTTGGGGTTGAGTGCGGAGGGTGATTTTGTTCCCAAAGACAGGTTTGGCAGGAGTCGGGTGTTACGTTTGGGGCGTGGGGGTGAGATTCTTGGTGTTGATGGTAGGCAGACGGGTTTGATTCTTGGACCGGCGGGGATGATATTGAGTTCGCGCGGGCGTTCGGTTGGGTTACGGTTTACGGAAGATGGTTTTTTGAAATCGATAGATTCAAATTCGCCCGCCAATGAAAACTTATCCGGCGGATTGATCCTCGATCCTGACGGCAAACCGACGGGGCTTCGGCTTGGTTCTGATGGGGTTTCGCTTGTGAGTCCGAACGGGCGTGATTTGGGGATTCGGTTGGGGCGAGGCGGGGCGTTGCTTGGGGCAAATAATTCACCGCTCGGCAGCGCGGCGCGTAATCTTGCCCCTAGTTCAAACAATCCGCTACGTCTTGGAAACAATAACGCCATCCTAGACTCCGCAGGTCAAGATACTGCCTTGCGGCTCGGATCGAGCGGTGCGCTTTTGGGCGCGTCGGGTCGCCCGCTCGGTTTGCGAATTTCGGAAAACGGAATCTTGCAAAGCGCAGACGGCAACCCGATTTCTCTTGCGAATCGTAACGGCGAGAGGATTGGCAGCAGAAGCGGCAGAAGTGGTGGAAGCGGGAGTAATGTTGCGTCGGATCGGTTGCAAGTTGGGGCGGATGGTTCTTTGTTGACGGGTTCGGGGAATCCGACGGGGCTTAGGATTGGTGGTGATGGCGGGTTGATTAGTCCGACGGGTGCGTTGTTTGGTTTGCGTGTTGGTCGCGGTGGTCGTTTGATTGGGTCGGATGGGCAACCGGTTGATTCTCGGATGGCTGAATTGACAACACCGATGATTCCCGCAATACCCTTTAACCCAAACGCACCTTTTTCACCTTACAATCCGAATCCGTTTGACCCGTCGTTTTCAAATTTGACTGATCCGAGTTACGGAAACAGCACAGCACGCCGGAACAGGGGCGGGAACAGATTATTCGGACGCAACGGCAGGCAGACCGGATTGAGATTAGGGAACGGCAACAGTCTACTCGGACCGGGCAACGAACCACTAGGTTTATTTATAAGCCCAAATGGAGAATTGCTGGATCAGACGGGGACTCCGATGTTGCAGAATGGTTTTCAGACTAATTCAAATAATGCGTTGCTAGGTTCTAATGGAGTGCCGTCTGGGATGAGGCTTGGGCGTAATGGGACATTGCTGGACATGAACGGCAACCCGCTCGGAATCCAACTCGGTCCCAACGGTACTTTGACAACAACGGACGGCTCGCCGATTAGCCCCTTCACAACCGAAGAATTTTTAAACGCCAACACTAACCCCGCATACCCCAATCCTTCCGTTGCCAATCCGCCAAATCCGTCTGATTTGAGTTCGCCCTATTATCCGGCAGGTGCAGGTGCGCCGTATCCGGCGGGAGTTGGAATGCCTTATCCGCCGGAAGCCGGAATGCCGTATCCGGCGGGAGTTGGTGCGCCGTATCCGCCGGAAGCAGGAATGCCTTACCCGCCGGGCGCGGGGATGCCTTATCCGACGGGAGCCGGAATGCCTTACCCGCCGGGCGCGGGGATGCCGTATCCGGCGGGAGTTGGTGCGCCTTATCCTTATCCGGCTGGTTATCCGCCGGTAATCGCCGCGAACAACGGCTATGACAACGGCACCGGCGGAAGACGTATTTTGGGTTCGTTGCGCAATGGAATCAGGACGTTGCTTGATGGCGGTGCGGATCACATGATTGGCGAACCGATGCCAATTCCACAAACATACACAACAAGAGGCCCCGCCGACTTCCTAAACCCGAATCCAAACAATTGACCAATCGATTTTTTTGAGAATACGAAACAAACAAAATATACAAAACATAACGAAATAATTTTTTTGACACGAAACACGCAAAAAAACTAAATTCGCGAAAGTGATTTAAAAAGAGTTTATTTTCAAATGTGCTTATTAAAATTTCCTGATTATTTCGTTTT
>JAISQS010000408.1 GCA_031274045.1 Planctomycetaceae bacterium
CATGGACAAATTGCTGCAACAAAAAACAAAAATGCATCAAATGGCAATTCAAAATCGAAAACGCCCACATAAAATTACACTCACTCTATCCCAACTTTTAAGCATTACAAAGCACTAGCTCAAATGATCCTGTGACGGTACCGCCGTTTACGGTGAAGTTGCCGTCACCGCCGTTACCTGACTCCGCAATGCCTCCAATGACGAGATAAGCATCAACGATGAATGAACCGCCATCAACTACTGTCCATGATTCGGATACACCATTCGCATTACCAGTGCCGTTAGCACCGAAGGAAGTTGATGCCGAGTCGCTGACTGTGATATTGACATGTTTGATGGAATCGCGACTTACCTCGTTACCGGTAGTATCAAAAATCTTGAAAGGCGAAGTCTCTGATCCAAATGTATATGAGTATCCATCAATAGTTAGTGTATCGCCTCCGTCGAAATTTATGATATTTTCGTAAGTTCCAGAATCCGGTTGATTTTGGTAGTCAAAATCATCGGCGTTTGCTTGGTACAATTGTGACGCTCCCAATAGTATAGTAGTTGCCGTAGCAAAAAAGATTGCCCTCAACCGCTTTCCCAACAGTTTAGGTTTTCGACAATGTGTTAGTCTGGTTAAACTAAACAAAATATTTGGGGGAGAGGTGGGGATAGGCTGGGAGGCATTTTTGACTTTTGCCTTCTCTTTCGCATTTAAACTCTTAGACTTCATTTCTAAACTCTCCTTTTTGAAATCCTTTTTGTGCTTCTTTCACGTTGTATTGAAGCAAACTCATTGGCAATTGTTTTCGAGCGTCAAGCGACATTGTTAAAGTTGTTCGCGCAACAATCGGCTTGTCATATAAATCGGATAAACGCAATAATCGTCATAAATATTTTTATCGCAATTCTATTAAAATTACAAAAAACCGGAGTAATTCACAGAGGCTCTTTTATATTTTTTTGTTGGTGTACTATACTTCCGGCGGTCATAAAAATGACGTTATGCAGGAGATGCGTTAGGCGGAAAGGCATTAGGCAGCGAACCTAATGCCCCTGCCTAATGACTCAAGCCTTCCCGCCTATACGGGGTAAAAACGTACATTTATGACCGCCGAAAGTATAAAATCTCGTAGATGGAACATGAAAAGCATTGGTATACCAAACCGCCCAATGTCGGCGTAGCCGACAATTTGCCGCGCAGCGGAAACGGACTGGAACGCGGGCGTCCCGCCCGCCTAAGTGTATTAGGTAACCGGACGAGTTTGGAAGGAACGCCAAGACGTGTCGGAGAACATTTGCCAATCCGTTTTGGCAAACGTAAGGTGGGTAACCGACCGCCGGGCTTTCTTGGTGAATAACGTCGGCGCAAGCCGACAACTAGATCGCCAACATGCACCGGAATTTCTATCGCCCAAAACCAAAAAACGCTGACGTTGTAGGGGCGAGGCTTGCCCTCGTCCCCCAAAGGAGCGGGAAACGTTTTGATATACCGAAATGAGGTTTTTTTGCCAGTAGAAATTCCAATACATTTCTCGCACCATTTGGGACGAGGGCAAGCCTCGCCCCTACAACATTGGGCATTTTGTTTTTGCCGATGCGTTTTCCGCTCCACTGTTTTCGTCTTGCTTCGCTCGCCGAAAACACAACCGCCTGGCAGTCGGTTGCCCACCTTACGATCACCAACGCATAAACCACTCCATTTCGTCGGTAGCAAGCTACCGTCGCTAACGTTCGCGAATACGTTTATGACTTGTGTGGTTATAACGAGGGCGTTGCTCTACGCAATGATATTTTGTTCTTTCATGGCGTTGATGCAGTGTATTGATAAATGCCACGAAGGGAAGCCACCACAAAATCCGAAATAATCAGAAAATCTGCCAGATATACGCAATTTGTTGACGAAGATGAAAAATTGAAAAAGATGAGAATATTTTTATCAACAGATTTAACAGATTATACAGAATACAGCAGATTAGTTTTTATTAAATTATTGTTTTTTTGAGTAAGCGATATAGTAGGCAATCGCGACAAACAAACCACCGCCGACAATATTACCCAACGTCACCGGTAACAAATTTGCCCAAAAAAAGTTTGTCCACGTGAGCGATTCGATTAGTTCCAACGGCGTAATTCTCGCAGCAGCACCCAACCACACGAAATTCGTTTTTGCCAACAATCCCGCCGATATGTAATACATATTCGCAACCGAATGCTCAAAACCTGACGTTATAAAAAGCCAAATCGGGAAGAATATAGCAAAAATTTTTCCAATAGCATTGTTCGTCCCGGCAGCCATCCAAACCGCAAGACAAACCAGCCAATTACACAAAATTCCCAACGAAAACGCCTCAATAAATGTAAGATGACATTTTGCCGCCGCTATCTTTATCGTCACCGCTCCAAGCATATTTGCCCCACTACCCAGTTGACCCGAACAAAAGATCAAATACGCAACAAAAAACGAACCCACAAAATTGCCCGCATAAACAATCAACCAATTCCGCAACAACCGAAATAAACTAATCCTCCCAGCCGCAAACGGCAACAACATCATCGTATTGCCCGTAAAAAGCTCTCCACCAGCAAGAACAACAAGCATCAAACCACCCGGAAATATCGCACCAGCAAGACACCTGCCAAGACCAAACGTCGACGACTCCGCAAGCAAATTAAACGCAGCCATACTCGATGCCTCAGACGCAAACGCAATATAAACCCCAGCCAAAACTCCAAGCACAAAAAGCGACACAAACGACCGCAAACTCTTCGCCACTCCATTGTCGGATGTCTTTTGTAAAATTTCTTTCGGTGAAAGCATTTTTGAAAAAAAATTAAAATGTTATTGAACCATTCGCACACAAGATTCATTCACACCTACAGCAAAAAAGTTATTAAAATTCAGCTCACTTTATTTTAACGCATCAGTGAATTCGTCAAGTGTTTGACATTCATAAGCTCCAGCTACCAGTGATTCCAATGCAACCGGATCATTCATTTGCTGAATCGTAGTTTCAATTGTCGGAGGAATCTTTGCGAACTTTTTTTGCAAAACTTTCAAAACCATGTCTCGCCCAAATATCGTCTTACCTTCGGCTTGCCATTTATCGATAAGTCCGAGTTCTTTTAAGCATTGATCGACTCGTTTTCCCATAATAACCTCCTGAAATTTTTCCATATTCGCGTCAGCATCACTTTATAGTAAGGTTTCATTTTAGGGAATCAGTGAATTCGTCAAGCGTTTGACAT
>JAISQS010000263.1 GCA_031274045.1 Planctomycetaceae bacterium
AGGTTATTTGAACAACTCATTCGTCTTGCCGCTTCTCGCGCGGCTTGAACAGCAGGCAACAACAACGCGATCAATATCCCTATGATCGCAATCACCACCAATAACTCCACAAGCGTAAAGCCGCAAAATTTTTCTAATCCAAATCTAATTTTCATTCTTAAATGCTCCTATTATTTTATTGTCTGGTTAATATTTTAGTTTTGCGGAAGTGTTGACAACTCGTCAACTGTTTCAAATATTCTCGTTGCACAACAGACATTTTTTTGTGTTCGAGGTTTATTTGAGTCTGGTCTTCCGGTTGATATATTTTTTTGAAATGGAAGGAAATGCGGAAAGGCAAGAAGGCTTTAGGCAACGAACCTAATGCCGTTCCGCCTAATGCTTTCCCTCCCCTTTTTCTTCATCACGGCAAAGTTACAACCTCACCATAATCACGGCTCGCACCTCCAAGCAATACGTCCGATACCGTTGATTCATTGACAAAATGAACCGACGCATCCGTGTACAAAAAATGACAACCGCCCGGATGATTACTGCCAAAACTCCCAACACCACAACCCGCAAGATTCTGACCGCGAACCGGATAGTTTTGCGTGTCGTCTGTGCCGTCGGGTAATTTGAAAGTTAAACTAATCGTGTCGGTTGCCGATTTCTTTTTGCCGTAGTTAATGATCAAGTTATAAGCAAGACCTTTTGCACTCACCATTGGAGCACCGGCAGCACTTCCCATTGTTCCTCTAGCCCAATCGTAATGTCCGCCGTAGCCGTCCCACGAAATCTCGCCTGCCATAAACGTGTTCGATGTCCCATCACTAACAGACTCAAAACCAAGCATCCCGTTCAAAACGATAACGCCCGAATCCGCATGAGGTCCTGTTACAACTCTACCGTTCATTGCGGTATACGCGGTTTGCAACAGTCCAACACGATAGTAATTACTCGTTCCGGGAACCATTCCAAGCGCACCCGCAATCCCATAATAATGAGACGCATACTTGTTTTTTGTAATGCCATCATCGGAATCGGTGAATGTTGGTGACAAGTCCGATAGCGATTTACTATTACTTTGGACAAAGGTAAAACGGAATCTTGTTGCTCGCCAGTTTATTTCGTTGAGGGTCAGTCAACTCATCGAGACTCAAATCGACTAAACTCGCGATATTTTCCGCTTCGACAAACGGCAAAATGCGAACCCGAAAACACGCAGTTCTCGGTCGTAATTCGCTCGTGTAGTCAACATCGAAAGTACCGTAAGTACTCTCCGCCGGAAATCTGCCGAAAGCGTCGTGATGATTGTGCGCGGCAATACCGATCTGATGCAGGTTACTTGAGCATGACATTCTTCTTGCGGCTTCGCGTGCTGCTTGCACAGCCGGTAAAAGCAACGCAATCAAAACACCAATAATCGCTATCACCACCAACAACTCCACCAAAGTAAAACCGATACCAAAGCCGGCAAATTTGCCGCCGCCAAAATTTTTTCGCATCATATTTAGCTCCTATTGTTGTTTCGCAATCAAACCGAAACAGCGCGCAACCTCTTCGCGGAACATTGCATAAAATTTTTTCACAATGTTTTTTCAAGCGTTAAGCGATATTTACAAATTAACCAGACAACAAATAACTCAAAAAATTTTCAAAGTAATTCGTTGACAGCCAAATTGAGATACTGACAGTTTCGCGTTTTTTTGCGTGTAATTTTTTAGTTAGATTGTTCGCTAATTTTTAGTATCTTTGGCTAGATTTGCGTCGTTCGCTAGAACCAACAACACAAAACCCGTGACCAAATGCGGATCATTTTCCATCCATTGCGGCGACGCTTCGTTTATCCAAGAGCCGTCGGTTTTTTGGTATGAGAGGAGTTGGTCTGTAAGTTCCGCTCTCCAATCATGCTTTTTACCGTTGCCATCTTCGATTTCATTCACGCCCATCACGTCAAGAGCTTTTGACATTGTGTGGTAATAGTAGAACAATCCGCGTTGACCCATGCCCGGATTTTCCACAACACTATAGTTTTTTGTGATCCAATCGTATGCAGCCTTTACCCGTTTATCATCCTTTGTCAAACCGGCATAAATCATGCTCTTCAACCCCGCATAAGTCATCGAAGCATAGCTTCTCAAACCTCCGCTTTCAGTCTGCCCGGCAGAACTGCTTCCGGTTGTTGATGTGTAGATGAAACCGCCGTCCTGATTCTTTGACGCAAAAGGCAACTTGTTATGTTCCGATTCGAGATTTTGATTTCTTGAAACGAAAACGAGAGCTTTCTGAATAGCCGGATCGTCCGATTTTTTTCCCGTTGCAGTCAACGCATCAAGGAAAAATTGCGTGTTCGACAAATCAGGTCGCGTCTCGCCGCCATACCCAAGTCCGCCATATCGCGGATCATCTTTGTCAACATTGCGTCCTTCGGCGTACTGTTGACCGATCAACGCTTTCTGCCCGTTCGCGAGCAGCGCGTCGTATGTACCTTTATCTTTTTTCTCGGCTTTTTTGATTGCGTCATTTGCTGCGGCGAAGGCTAGAATTGCGACACTTGTTTCGTAATTTTGGAAGTGTGCGCTTGAGTAAATTCCGCCTTCTTTTTGTATTGCCCCTTCAAGGAATTTTAACCCCTTCGTGATTACCGGATCACTCGGCGCAACTCCATTCTTCAATAATCCCGCCAAAATGATCGCAGTAGGACCGATTCCGCTTCTTGGACTTGCAGCCCATGAACCGTTGTCGGCTTGTTTCACTTTCAAGAAAGCGATAGCGTTCTCTTTCGCGGTTTTCAACTTCTTCGCGCGTTCGTCTGCGGAGAGCGGCTCCACTTGTTTCGGCGCGGGAGTCGGTTTTTCGTTGGCACCTTCCGCGCCGCCTCTCCCTTGCCGTTCGCCGCGTTCGCCGCGTTCGCCGCGTTCACCGCGTTCACCGCGTTCACCGCGTTCATCGCGTTCGTTGGTTCCGCGTTCGCCTGATGCGCCGCGGTCTCCGCGTGCGGGGCGTTCGCCGCGTTCGTCTGAACGACCGCCTTGATCACCGCCGCGTCCCGCACGGCGATCCGGCTGGTTTGCGTCTTGTGCAAATGAATCTTGCACGGACGCGGACGTTGCCGATAAAACAAGCAACAACCCAAAAAATATCGATGTAAACGCCTTAAATATATTTACACTTTTCATTCTTAAACTCCTTAAATTTTTGTTTGAGTTTTAACTTTTGGCTCTTCTATAATATTCGCGTTGGTGTGTCAAATCATTCGGTTTTGAGTAATCGGTTTGGACAAATACAACCTCGTAGAGGTTGAATTTTGATAACTACGTGCGACAGCACGGGGTAGGTGTACAAGTGAAATCCGAACCCCATAGGGGTTCAACTCAACGTTCAATTCTCTGATCGAGAATCACACACATTGAGTCACCATTTGTACAAGCGTCAAAATCCACCTGCATAGTTACGGGGTTCATGCAAGTTTGTACCTATCCCCCGTGCTGCGCTCCGCTTGCACGGGGTTATTCATATTCAACACCTACGGTGTTGTACACTTTTTTGACGTTACTCGTTACCCAATGTTGAAAATCAAAAAAACATTTTTTTGTCATCAACACAAAAATATAAAAGAACCTTAACTTTTTTTGAAAAACAATTACGACACGCAAAATCAGCTTGACCACTTTGTCAAAACCAATTTTAAGCGTCCACAAAATAACAAAACCGCACTTCACAACAATCTCAAAAGAACGAGAAACACACATCCCTCTTACCGCAGCGAATCCAATGTTGATCAATAACAATAATTGATGTTGGATTGAAATTCATTTATCGGCGGTCTTCTGATGTTGCGAATGATTGCGCAGGTTTGTTTGCAAATTACGTACAAGCACACGATTGACCAAATAGACTTGATCAATTTTTTGTACAAATTTTTTGTACAAATTATCTTTATTTAGAGCCGATCAAAATTGAAAAATCAAAATTTGATTCGGACTTGATAGAATCAATTCCGCAACACAATTATCCTTGCAATCAGGACTGATGGGGAATAGATATGTTCTGGATTAACGGAATGTGAAGATACATTTTTTAGTGCGTTTGTTTGTGTCTGTGTGGTTGTTTGAATTTGTGATTTTGATTCGTTCGGTTTTTGTGAGCGTGTGTTGTTTGTTGTGATGATTCCGCTGTAGTTATTGCTGTCGAAAATGCCGAAGTTTCCGAATAGTTTTCGGGGATCGTACTTGGTGATTCTGCTATTATTTATTCTTTCCGAATAATTCGGCAAAGCTACTTTCATTGCGATGTCGAGTTGTGTCGGTTTATAGATTTTTGAGTTTCTGTTGTGGTGTCTGCTTAGGAATTTTAGGGTTTTTATTGAGCTTTCGTCGTTGTTTATTTTTTTGACGGCGTTGACGAACATGGTGAGGTTTATGTCTTCATTTTTATTTTTTGGTTCCGGTTCTCTGTATTTGTCCGTTTGC
This sequence comes from Planctomycetaceae bacterium, assembly GCA_031274045.1. Classification (GTDB taxonomy): domain Bacteria; phylum Planctomycetota; class Planctomycetia; order Pirellulales; family Thermoguttaceae; genus WRKP01. The sequence continues at coordinate 4,455 of JAISQS010000263.1, forward strand.
AATGACGCGAGTTTTTTCATGCCGGTCGCGACAACATTTTCGGCTTGTGTTTTGAGGCGTTGTTTTGTTTCGGGTGAGAGGTTAGGATTTTTTTCAATTGACTGCAAATATTTCTTTGATCGTTCTTCCAATTCCTTTTTCAAATCATAACTATTGCCTGAATCGGATTGCGTACACACATCAGAAGCAGCAAAAGAAACCGTCACTGCCAACGCTACAACAGCCGCGCAAAACACAAGACTCAACAACCCAAAGAACATCTTATAGGTTGAATTTTGAGTGTCAGCCGGATTGTGTGTTTCGATTGCTTTCATACGAGCGTTAAAATTTTTGTTAAGAAAAATACTAGTTTCAAGTTCTACCCAAACCTCACGAACTCAAAGAGCGGAGTATCTTATCTGTCATTCAAAAATCGTCAATAGGGGGGACAAATTTTTTTTTGGACATAATTTTTTTGAGAATACCGAAACAAACGAAACGGATCAAACAAACGAAATTTCGCTATCAATTCTTTTCGTTTATTTGGTATACTTTTTACACTTGAAAATTCCCTTTCGCAATCGTAACAAATATGATTTTGTTACCGATTTGAGCTACGGATATTGAGTCACAACCGACTCGCAACTGGTACAAATTTCCCCACCC
>JAISQS010000504.1 GCA_031274045.1 Planctomycetaceae bacterium
AAAAAAAACTCTAAATCTTGCAAAAATAACTTCGCCGTATTGCCGTATTATTCTCTCACGATGATTGGTGATTTTGTTGTGGCTTCGCAGATTGGGGTTATTGAGTTTCTTGTGCGTACCATTAGGTAGAATGGTTTCTTGTCATCGGGGCAAAAATACCACCAATATTCGCCTTTGTTCGGCGAGCCGATCACTATCGGTCTCCAAGGTCCCGTGATCGAATCACCTCGCAAAACATCCGCAAATATTCCCGTTTGAGCAGTATCGCCCGCGTCCCATTTTACGATGATTTGCGATTGTTCGGCTGTTTTGTTCAAAGTTACCGCAGTGATTGTGACAGATGCGGATGTAGGATTTTGCGTGTCAAAATTTCGGCTGATTGGCAAGTTTGGAGCCGCTGCGGAAGCTGCCGGTGCCGCCGGTGCGGTGTTCAAATCGAGCTTGTTGCCAACTCCGCCCGAATCAACCATACCAAAATCAACCATACCAGAATCAACCATACCGGAATCAACCCCGCTCGAATCAACTGCAACCGCATCATTTTTTTGCCCGCCGCCGACTTCATCGGCGTTGTTGTTGCGCAAAATATCTTTTTTGACAAAATCTTCGGCGTTCGCGTTGCCGGTATTTATATCAAGTTTTATCAACTCGTTTATGTCGGTGATGATTCTCGCAATAATTTTTTTCTTGTATTCAAAAAAGCTCTCAGTTGAATTTTGTTTAGAGGAATTTTTGGTGATTGTTTCGGATTGAATTTTTTCTGTTGTTTGTATGTTTTGTGGTTTGGCAATTTTATTATCTTTTTTTGGGAGGTGAATTGGTTTTGGCGGGAGCAAGCTACCTTCAACGATTTTTGCTTTTTGCTCAACCTGTCTTTTTTCGTAGTTCAAATTATCGGCAAATTGATTTGATTTTTTTGGTGTGTTGTTATTTTTGTTTTGGTTATTTTGGTTTATTTGTTTTGCGGGGGAGGATGGGTCTTCGTGTTTGGAGGCGGGTTGGTTGTCGGCGTTTGTTGGGGCGGTTTCAACATGAACGCAAATTTGCGGGGTGTTGCTTGTCGAATGTTTTATTGAGCCGGAGAGAGAAATTGTCCGAAACGAGAACCAATATTCGCCGTCCGATTCCGTCTCAAACAAGAACGATTTTTCCTCAACCGGCTTTCGCCCGACAGAATACCAATGTCCGCCGTGATCCTTCGACACAAGCAACTCAACTTCTTTGGCGGGATCGGCGGTATTGTCTTGCCTTACTTGAAACGGGATGACGAAAGAACGTTCACTCAATTTGACAACAGAGATGTTGTGCTTATTTTGCGCCGCGTTGAATTGCGCAAAAACAATACCGCCGCCGAACCAAGCAGAATCGGCTTGACTCAAAAAAAACAAAAAAGATAAAAATAAAAACTTGTTTAACATGTGAAATTTCTTTAACAATTCAACCGTGTGTTGTAATTTGTTCGGTAACTTCGCCGATAATTTGAAGAGCAACCCCAAAGCAACCCCAAAGCAATCCCAAGCCGCCGACAATCCTGATTCGCTCAACACAAAGAGATTCTTTGACAAAAATTAGAAAAGTAGAAAAATTCCGCTTATGTTAATTTTGACGATGCTCGCAACACGCCGGAAAATTCATTCGGTTTGCAATTGAAGAGAATTGCGGATTAAGATGATTTGATTTTTGGGAGATAGATTTATTTTTTTTCGAGGAGATTTCTGTTGTCGATTACGCGTTTTGCTTTTCCTTCGTAGCGTTCCAGAGTCATTGGCGGCAATAATTCTACTTGCAAATGCAGTCCGGTTATTTGTTGAATTGCGGTTTCGATTCTTGCTTTCAATTGAACCATGTCGATCATTTTGTCTGACAATAGATTCCTATCCACCTCAACTCTTACCTTAACTTCATCGAGCGTTTTCGGACGGTCTAGCACAATTTGATAATGCGGAGCCGCCCCCTCAACCGACAAAAGTGCCTCCTCAATTTGCGACGGAAAAATATTTACCCCGCGAATTATAAGCATGTCATCGCTTCGCCCGATAACCCTACTCATCCTCAACGTCTCCCGCCCGCAATCACAACGCCCCGAATAAAGAACCGCAATATCACGCGTCCGATAACGCAATATCGGCATCGCCTCCCGCGAAATCGACGAGATAACCAACTCGCCCTGCGTCCCCTCCGGCACAGGCTGCAACGTATCAGGATCAATACACTCAACTATAAAATGATCCTCCTGAAAGTGCATTCCGCTACGCGATTGACATTCGCCGCTCACGCCGGGTCCGATTACTTCGCTCAATCCGTAGTTATTGCTCCCTTTGATATTGATTGTTGATTCGAGTGATTCTCTCATTTGTTCCGTCCAAGGTTCGCCGCCTAGAAATGCCAGCTTCAAAGAAAGCTCGGACTGATCTATCTTCTCCGATTTAATCGCGTCAACAATCGTCAAAGCGTAACTCGGTGTACAGACCATTGCGTCGGCTTGCATATCTTTGAGCAACATGATTTGCCGTTTGGTGTTTCCTGCCGCTGCCGGAACGACTGCTGCCCCGACGCATTCTACGCCGTAATGTAACCCAAATCCGCCGGTGAAGAGACCATATCCAAACGCAATTTGAACCGTGTGATGCGACTGCAAACCGCCCGAAACAAGGAATCGCGCACAGAGATTTGCCCACAACTCAATATCGGCTTGTGTGTAAGCCATGATGGTCGGTTTACCTGTGGTGCCAGTTGAGCCGTGATAGCGGACAACATCATCGCGAGATACCGCTAAAAAGCCGAGAGGATAATTGTCACGCAAATCAGACTTAGTCGTCAACGGCAACTTGACTATATCATCAACAGAACGAATCGAATCAAACTCCAACCCAAGCTCGTCGAACTTCTTTCGATAAAACGGCACCGCTGTGCATCTTCGCATTGTCTCGCGTAGACGTATGAATTGGACGGCGCGGATTTCGTCGCGTGAGAGGGTTTCGTTTTTGTCCCAGATGAATGGTTTATATGGATAGTGGGGCATTGTCTTCTTGGTCAAATGGTCGGCTATCAACTCCGGCTAAAATATCGAATCAGCTACAGACAATCTCCTTTATCTCAACCAAAGTATATATCTGCCGATGTCCGGTCTTTCGTTTAGAATTTTTCCGGCGGCGGAATTTGGCTATCGTCAATTTCGGACCCTTCACCGAAGAGACAACCTCGCCGATAACTTTGGCATTCTCAACCTTTGGCGAGCCAATCTTAACATTCTCGCCGTCGCATAGAGCCAGAACGTTGTCGAATTCAATCTTTGTACCCTTCTCAACTTCGCCCAGATAGTTGATGGTAAGCCGTCCGTCGACTTCCGCTTTGAATTGGTGTCCGCCGTTTTCTATAATTGCGTACATAATTTTCCTCTTATGGTCAAAAAGTAAAAATTTACTTGTCAAATCGAGCTGATTATACCAACATCGGCACAAACCCAACCCGTACAAAAGTGTGAGTATTCTATCGGCAGAGTGCTTATTGACAATCCCCCCCGTTGCGTCTCTTTCGGCGGACAAATTTTGAATTGGAATATGCCGAAACGTCCGTTGCGTACAACAAAACTTCCGCCAATGCAACCGAATCGGCGGTAATTGCAATTTTATTCGTTTCAATTACGATGTTTACCCTCGCACTCGGAAGCAATTTTAAACATGTTCCAACGGCTTTTTGTACTATATATACTATATGACAAATTCCGCGAATTGTTGACGCTGCTTTTGGACAAGATTATTCACAAGAAATTAACGAAAGGTAAAGGAAGAATAAAAGACTTGTTCACAAACTTAATAAATACAACACGCAGCCTTCCCTCCAAATGCCTGACTATAAACTATTTTCCCCTTACCTTCCCTTAACTTCCTGTAAATAATTCCATTGTTCCTGTGAATAATTCCCTTGTTCCTGTGAATAAATCCCTTGTGTGGCGGCTGTGTGGGTTTTATTTTGGTTATTGACAAATATTCTTTTTTTTTATGTTAAATATGTGTTGTGTGAATTGTTGGCGGTTGCGGACGCGGGTGTTGGATTTTTCCGGCGGTGCGATTTTTATGGGGATTGTCAATGTTACTCCTGACAGCTTTTCGGATGGCGGCAAGTACCTCGATCATTCGGCGGCAATCCGGCACGCTTTGGAGTTGTATGAATCTGGGGCGGGGATAATTGATGTGGGGGGGGAGAGTACGCGACCGGGTTCGGGGGGAGTGGACGCGAATGAGGAGTTGCGGCGGGTGGTTAAGGTTATCGAGGGGATAAGGGCATTGAGCGGGTCTGTTGTGATTTCTGTTGACACAAACAAGACGGTTGTTGCGAAGGCGGCTATTGATGCCGGTGCGGAGATTGTGAATGATGTTTTTTCGGCGGAGGATGCGGGGATGGTTGAGTTGTTGCGTGAAACTGGGGCGGCGGTTTGCATTATGCACCGGCAAGGTAACCCAAAAACTATGCAGAACGCCCCGCAATATGACGATGTTGTTTCGGAGGTGTTTGGGTATTTGCGGCAACGTCGTTTGGAGTTGATTGAAGCGGGGATAGTGCCGGAGCGGATAGCTATTGATCCCGGAATTGGGTTTGGCAAGACGACGGAGCATAATTGGCAACTAATCCGAAATATTTCAAAATTCTTTGAGATCGGTGCGCCGTTATTGGTGGGGCATTCGCGAAAGAGGTTTCTTCTTGAGACTTTTGGCAATCGTGAGGAGGGGACGCGGATTGTGACGCGGGTGTTGCTCAAAGAGGGGGTGCATGTTGTAAGATTGCACGAAGTCCGCAACCAAACCGCGCCGCAAAACGAAAACGTAAAAATAAATTCCCTGAATTGAATGAGAAGTTGGTGTCGATCTTTATTATATTTTCATTTTTGTGCTGTGATTCGTTGTGTTGGCGGGTTCGGCGGGGCGAATTGAAGTCTCGGAGATGTAAAGGGGCAAGAGACATATTAAATCTAAAAAATGACTAATCCAAAGGTGACGGTTATTATTCCGGTTTACAATACTGAGCTGTATTTGCGGGAGTGTTTGGAGTCGGTTGTGAATCAGACGTTTGTGGAGTTGCAGGTGATTTGTGTTAATGATGGTTCGACGGACGGTTCTTTTTTGATACTTCAGGAGTATGCGTCGCGGGATGATCGTTTTTTGCTCATCAATCTCCCGAACGGCGGGGTATCTATTGCGAGGAATACTGCGTGTGAGTATGCGAGGGGTGAGTATATTCTTTTTATTGATTCGGATGATTTTATTGATCTTGATGCGGTGCGGCAGCTTTATGCGCGGGCAAAAGAGACGGGTGCGGATGTTGTCCAATTTGATGTTCAGATTTGTTATAACAAGTCGCATATTATCAAAAGGCATTATCAAAACGTCGAACAAGGTACGG
>JAISQS010000586.1 GCA_031274045.1 Planctomycetaceae bacterium
GTCGGCGTAGCCGACAACGTAAGGTAGCCAACCGACCGCTGGGCGGTTGTGTTTTCGACGAGCGAAGCAAGACGAAAACAGAGGGGGCGGAAAACGTGTTGATATACCAAAACGTCCAAAACGTAGGGCGTTTTGGTTTTACCGGTGCGTTTTGGCGATCCAGTTGTCGGCTTGCGCCGACGTAACCGCCCGGCGGTCGGTTGCCCACCTTACGTTTGCCCACCTTACGTTTGCCAATCCGTCTTGGCGTTCCGTTCAAACTTTTTTGGTTCTATTACACACAGAGGCGGGCGGGACACCCGCGTTCCAGTCCGCGCCGCTTCGCGGCAAATGTTGTCGGCGGTGCCGACATTGGGCGTTTTGGTTTTGCCGGTAGAAATTCCAACGCATTTCACGCTTTGGGACGAGGGCAAGCCTCGCCCCTACAACATCAGCGTTTTTTGGTTTTGGGCGATAGAAATTCCGGTGTGTGTTGGCGATCCAGTTGTCGGCGAGCGCCGACGCTATTCACCAAGAAAGCCCGGCGGTCAGTTGCCCACCTTACGTTTGCAGATGCGTGTTCCGCCCCAACTGTTTTCGGCTTGCTCCGCTCACCGAAAACCTGACCGCCTTGCAGTCGATCAACTTACCTTGGGTTACGACCGGTGACCGGTTGTACACCTTACAATCACCAACGCGTTTCACGCCCAACTGTCGGCTTCGCCGACACAATCTTGGTTTCTAATATTCTTTGGTGTTTTATCTTTCTGGTTGCAGGATTCGCACGGGAGTGCCGACATCGAGGGTGAATGTGTTTTTGCCGGTTGTGATGTCTACTGATAGCGGTGTTGTTTCTGTCTCGGCATAGATCGTTTCGACTACATCGTAGACTTTGGGGTGTTCGGCGGGTGTGTCTGTTGCTGATGTTGGAGTGTCTGGCGGGTTGATGATTTCTTGCTTGGAGACGACAACTTTGAAGTTTCCTTCGGCAACTCCGCGATACATTCCTTGTGTCCAAAGTTCAACTGTTCCTTGTTGGTTTGTTGATCCGCTGGCGTTCCATTTTGAGCCGTTTGCGGGTGCGAGAAAAACATTCGCGTTCGCCAACGGATTGCCGCCTTGCGTTATCGTAATTTTGCAAGAATACAACTTCGGCAAATCCGGCGGCAACTTTTGCCCCGAACAACCAACACCAAAAATCAAAACCGGAACAAACAAAATCACAAACATTTTTTGTAACATTTTTTTCATGATTATTTCCTTTCGTTAAAAGATAAATTTTTTAAACTGCGTTTTTTTGAGAATACAAAACAAGCAAAATATGCGAAACAAACGAAATAATATTTTCAACGCGAAACACGCGAAACACGCGAAAAAACTAAATTCGCGAAAGTGATATTTTTAGAAAGTGTTTATTAAAATTCGCGTGTTTCGTATTTTCGTGTATTTCGCGTTAAAAATAATTTTTTCAAAAAGCGGTTTTTGGTTCGCCGCCTTCTGGTGAGCCGAGTGCGCCCCAAACTCCATACGGACTCGGTCCCGAAGTAACTTGACCTGCCGACGCGCCATTGTAATCAATTATGTTATTGATGAAATGAACCGAGCCGTCAAGAATTCCGGCATTGACACCGTTTGGATGATTTGAGTTTGGCGGATAAAGTCCAAAGTTATTTTCTGCGTCGGCAGCCTGACTACATGTTGGAAAGTTTGGAGGTGTTACGGTATGAAAACCTTGATAAATGCCTCGTGCGTCTTGAAATCTGCCGCCTCGTAAGTGCGAACATACTTCGGTTGTGATTTTGGTATGTGTTACGAGAGATTGCGAAGATTTTATTGAACTGCGGTTATTTGGATCAGCCAATGTATTTAATCCGCATTTGGTACCCGGTCCACCTCCGCTGCTATTGTCAACTCCTCCGACTACCGACACGCCTCCCTTGATTTTTCGGTAACTTTCAACATTCGCAACCACCGTCTCACTCACTGCAACAGTGTTGCTCAAACCATCCGTACAAGAATTAAAACTTCGATACACTTCACGCGCAAACAACATCCGCGACGCAATACGTGCCCCAGTATTATGATCCCACATCCCGTCACCGAATGAGTAGACGACATTTGAACAGCCGTATCCTCCGTAAGGACGTTTACTATTGTCATCAGACGGACAAAGCAATGCGGAAATTTTGACTTTATAAACGTCGTTTATTAGGTATGTTTCAAATCTGGGAGGGCTCGGCACGGATTCAAGAGTTCTATAAAGTGCCTCGTGCTCAAAGTACGGAAAGATCATCACCGTCGGTGACCAAAATGCGTAAAAGCTGGAACCAAATTTGGATCCTCCGGCGGGCAATACTTCGTTTACGTCGTGATATCCGTGCAAGGCGAGTACGATTTGTTTCATGTTGTTGCTGCATTGCATTCGGCGAGCTGATTCGCGCGCGGCTTGAACTGCGGGCAAAAGAATCGCAATCAAAACTCCAATAATCGCAATCACAACAAGAAGCTCAACAAGCGTAAAACCAAAATACAGAAGAGGCTTTTGGGTAAAGAAATTACAAGATTTATCGTTACAGTAAATCTTATATAAACAACGCCCCCCCCC
>JAISQS010000283.1 GCA_031274045.1 Planctomycetaceae bacterium
CAGCGGCGGGAATAGCGAGATTCGGGTGAGCCGAAAAATGTTCTAACACCGTCGCCAAACGATTATTAAGCCGTTCATCGCCCAAATCCAACGCCCCCAACTCCTCTTCAACCCATTCCGATGACATATCGATTCCTTTCAATATTTTTTCAAAAAAATAAAATAATCCCCCCAAACCACCACTCCAATCAATCTCGCACATTCTACAAATTCTCGCGCATTCTACAAATTTTCACAAACCTGATCAATACCAAAAAAAGATGTGTGGTATAACAAGGCGTCCCGCCCGCGTTCCAGTCCGTTTGCTGTTTCGCGGCGAAACTGAAATTGACGTGCAACGGGTAATCCTAGTTTTTCTAACTGGTTTTTCCGGCATAATCGGAATATTTTAAACAATCGGAATATTCTGAAATTTGCGGATTTATTGTGGATATTGGTATTTTAGTTCTTAAGTTTTGTATATTGTTTTGACGAAAAAGATTTCGTACACGGTGGAATCGTGCTTTTGAATTGTTCCGTCAACATGTGCTTTGTCATTTGGCAGTGTATCGGGACAATTAAAATTAAATTGACTGTCAGAATACAACAAGAAATCAAAAAGGAGTTGAACGAAATGATTAGTTCACTAAACAGGTTACTCTCAATATTATTCATTATTGGGACTAGTCTGGCGGCAAGCTACAATTTAGCCTCCGCGCAATCCTACACGAGCGGCACATCAGGATTTCCAGATGCCCCGCCGACAGCGGCACCCGTGCCGTACAGTTCCGCACAACATCTGCCCGCATACGCCGCAGATGCATCGCTAGATTCAAGAATCAGCGCACTAGAAGACGCTTTGAAAAAGAAGCAAGATAAACCAGACCCAAAAAAGGGGTTCACCGCCACTCTCAACGGAAGAGCCTACTTTGACAGCTACAGCGTTAGCAACCAAGAAGGTGCAAACGGAGGACCAGCGACTCTCTCTTCTCTCTCAAATTACAACGGTCTACGCGACCTGCGAATCGGAGTAAGAGGAACAGGATACGAAATACTAGATTACAACCTCGACTTCTGTTTAATAGAAGCAACAGGAAGTAACTCCAGCGGTAATTATAATAGTGGTGAATCCGACAAGAGTAGTTTTAATAACTCTGGAATCAATTTGAAAGATGCTTGGCTTGCGGTGAAGAATGTTCCTTTGCTTGAGTATGTCAAAATCGGACATTACCGTCTTGAAGATGGAGTTTCTGTTTTGACAGGCGGAACGCAAACGTCGTTTTTTGAATTCGATGGTCGTGATTTTGGAACCGGTCGCCGTATCGGAATCAGTTCACGTCATCTTTGGGCAAAAGATACTATCAGATTTTTTGCCGGATTCTTTTATGATCGCGATATTGCCACAAATACCAGATTCAACAGACTCGATGATCAAGGTTCGATCACAAACTTCCGCTTAACTTTCCTGCCGTTCGCTTCACGTGACGAAAAGGGAAAGATTGACGGCAAAAAATTCCTGTTTTTTGGCGGTAACTACAGTTACTACGATTTGTCAAAATCAGCGACCGGCGCGCAATCTGCTAGTTTCAACCAACGATTCGGCGGTCTGCAATTGAATTCGTTACAAAGCTACACAATACTAACAAACAGCTACAACAAGTTTGGGCTAGAGTTTGTTTATCAAAATGGTCATAAGACATTACAATCGGAGTTTTATGCCAATGCTTATAACTCTGTTGCAATTGGCGGTAAGACAGAGGATCGGACGATTTACGGTACGTATGTAACGTTTAAGTATTTTTTGACCGGCGATTATCGTACGTTTAGTGCCGACAACGCCGCTTGGGGTGCTGTCAAACTGAAACATAATCTTGACCTGAAAAAGATCAACGATCTCAATCGAGCGGAGTGGATCGGCGGACTCGAGTTTGTAGCTAAATGGGCTTACACGGACACCAGTGATTTCAATGGATATAGTGGATTCACTGGCAGCGTCAATGATGTAACGCTTGGTTTGAACTGGTACTGGTCGCCGCAAGCCCGTTGGATGTTTGACTATGTTCATGTGATACCGAGTCGATACCGTGAGGCTGGCGGTCGGGATCATTCGGATACAGATATTTTCGCAGCGTCGTTTAGATATCATTTTTAGAAGTTTCAGATATCTTTAAGAAAATCGACATTGAAGCGGGGATAGTTTGACTGGTTATGAATTTTTGGTTGATGTGATTTATACCGGTTGAATGAACAGACCGGAGGAGTTGGAACTTGACCTGTGATTATTGCGTACTTATTATTGAGTACGATGATCACAAAGTTGAGAGCCGCTGTCCTCTGGTCTGTTTTTTTATTGCGTACAAAATGGGAACAGTTCAAATTCCGATTTGGCAAATTGTCAAATTTATTAGATTTGTCAAATTCGCGATCAGCAAATTTAAACTTATCTCATCTTCACTTCGCGGACTTGCCGAAATTTTTACATTTCTCAACATCATCACCGGCAGGAGCTTCATTGACAATCAGCGACTCAGCGATCAACACCGCTCCGGCATCTTTCATTCGCTTTGACCAATCGTCCATCCATTGACCTGATCCCCATCCGTACGAGCCGAACAAACCTAACTTTTTGCCCGCGACTTTCTTCTCTATCTTACTTATGAAAGGCTCAAACTCCGAGTCCTCCAACGTCTCATCACCCATTGACGGACAGCCAAGAAACGCAATGTCAACATCAGTAACATCCGATTCCGCCGCATCTCCAACAGGCTTAATCACAACTTCCGCACCGGTTGAAACCACACCTTCTTTAATCAAGTTAGCCATTGCTTCTGTGTTGCCGGTTCCGCTCCAGTAAATAATCGACACTTTCATAACTTTTCCTTTTTTTTGAAACCCGCTAGACGCGTTTTGTGATTCCCCAAAAAAATCCGCCAACAATGTCTTTGCAGGAATTTTGTGAATACGAAAAAAACTCGCGGCGACACGAAAGAAAGCAATCGGAGCAAAACAGGTGACCACTAACTAAACATATCGCCAACGAGCTGATTGTTACCGATGATTATCTGCTCACTCAAATAAATCCGCACCCAACCACCGGAAAACCCCATCCGGTAAATCGGAATCCGAATTAACGACACCAGCTAAACTAAACCGCCAACCCTACAAAGCGGTTCCAACCAAAGCCGCCAGCACCAAAAAAGCAAAACAAACAACCACTGCGACCGATAACAATCACAAACATACAAACGAAAAAAACTAAAAGATAACGCAATGTTTGAAATCTTGAACTGTCAGCATCAAAAAAAACCGCACAACCCTACTTGTACAGCCTCGTCATCACTCCAACAGATACAACCAAGATCAATCTCACACAAAAAGAAAAATAACCACCCAGTCCACCACAACCGAATAGCAATCCTGAATTGTTTACGCTATCTAACTTGCAATCGCGGGGGAATTATGCCGCGCAAAAAAAATTCGTCAATGGGGGGGAGAAGGATTTTTACAGGAAGGTAAAGAATTTTTCTGATTATTTCGAATTTTGTAGGATTAGGTTTTTTAGCACACAAAATCCAAAATAAAAACTAATTTTAGTGCGTCTGGAGATTGTATAAATCTTCCATTACATCCCCTTACCTTCCTGTAAATCATCTCCCAAATTTTTTATCACAAAAATTCCGTCCAACCTTTTTCTTTCAACTCATCAATAATTTTTCTAACTGATTCTTCTTGATCTTTTCTTGCGATCAGAGTTGCGTCTTCTGTTTGAATTATTATTACGTCGTTTATTCCGAGCAATGCAAAAAGATGATTTGGGTTATTTGCCCGAATGATACAGCCGGACGAATTGATGGAGAGTAATTTTTTTGTGAGGGCAAGATTACCTTGCGAATCATGTTGTCCCGCGTAAAGCCGATCAAGCGTACACCAAGTCCCAACATCATCCCAATCAAACTTCGCCTCAAGCATAACAATAGAATCCGCACGCTCAAGAACCGCATAATCAATAGAAATATTTTTCATTTTGAGAAACAAATTCTCAACCATACCAACTTCATCCGCCCCACCAAATGAACCCACAATTTGCCCCAGAATCCCGCCAATTTCAGGCTCAAATCGTGAAATCAGATCGTAAATAGTTTTAGCTTTCCAGACAAAAATTCCGCCGTTCCAAGCAAATTGACCGGATTCAAGAAAACTAATCGCCTTCTCTTTTGGCGGTTTTTCGTGAAAGCGGTTTACGTTGTAGGCATTGGTCAGTGACTTCCATTTATTGCAGGCGTTTGAGGTGATTTGTCCGCTTCGTTCAATATATCCATACGAAGTTGAGGGGAAGGTCGGTTTGATACCGAGCGTGATCAATCGCTCCGAATCTTCCTCAACCAAATCAACCGCAAACCGCAACGTGTCACAAAAAAGTCCCTTGTCCCGAATGACATGATCCGACGGCAAAACTGTCATAACAGCATCAGGGAATCTCTGCAACAAACGCGCCGCAGCAAGACCAATACAAGGTGCCGTATTACGTTGTGCAGGTTCGGTGAGAATTTGCGATGCAGGTATGTCTGGCAAAATCGATTCGATTTGTTTTGACATCATCTTAGTTGTCAGTATCCAAATTCGCTCACGCGGAACAATTTGACCTAACCGATCAACTGTCGATTCTATCATCGTCCGCTCGGACTCAATTGAGAGGAATTGTTTTGCTTTTGATTGACGGCTTTCGGGCCACAGCCGCGTCCCAACTCCGCCCGCAAGAATAACCGCATGCAACTTTTTATATTCGTTCATAATGTTTGCTTGTTTAACTTTCGCTTATTTCGTAATTTTCGTCTTGTTCGTATTCTCAAAAAAACGCAACTAAAAGTTGTGTGGTAAAGCGAGTCTCAATTAACCCCGCGCAATAAATCCCAAGATAAACACCGTAAGCGCAAGAAAAAATGTCAACAATGCACATATTTTGAACGCATGAAAAAATATCTTACGTAAATCTTCATGACGCGTCGCGGCATAGCAGAGCGAAAAAACAATTATAAGCGGGATTGCACAAAATATCATTTTAAGTTTTTGGTTTGTTAGGTTTTACTCATACGAAGTCAAGGGGAGTTAATGAAGAATATTTAAAACTTTCCTTACCTTCTTGTGAATTATTTTATTAAAAAGCGGCATGAACAATTTGGGAATTTTGTAGTACGTTATTTTTTAATATTTCTTATAAAATTGTCTGCCGCGTCCCATTTGTCGTTATTTTTTGTGTTCGGTGTGAATGTTTTTATGTCAAAGCTGTTTCTTATGATTTCTCTTGCTTCTTCAATATTTGCGATGTCGCCTGCTGTTACTGATTGTGACATTATGTTTCCGATGGCGGTTGATTCGATTGGACCGGCTAGTACTTGTTGTCCGGTTGCGTCGGCGATGGATTGGCATAGTAGGTTGTGTTTTGCGCCGCCGCCGACGATGTGGATTACTTTAATTTTGTTGCCGATTTTATTTCCGCTGATCGTCTCGCACATTGACAAAACCTGCCTTAACCTCAACGCGATACTATCCACCGCACAACGTAAAATCTCGCCTTCGGTTTCCGGCACAGGTTGTTGGGTCTTTCGGCAAAATTCAACTATCGCTTCCGGCATATTTGGCGGACAAAGGAACTCGTCGGCATCAGGATTGATGAATGATTTCAAAGGTACAGCTTCTTTTGTCAAATTATTCATCTCCTCCCAACCAATCTGCCTGCCTCGCTCATTCCAAATTCTGCGGCACTCCTGCAACAGCCAAAGACCGGTGACATTTTTTAGGATGCGTGTTGTCCCGCCGACACCTCCTTCGTTTGTAAAATTTAGTTCGTAAACTGTCTTATTCATAACCGGCGACGGCGATTCAATCCCGATAAGTGCCCACGTGCCAAGACAAATATAACACCAATTCGTCGAACCGATTTTGCCGAATGCAGGCACCGACATCACCGACGATGCCGTGTCATGCGTGCCGGGCAACACAACTTTCAAACCCGATAAGCCGCCGACATGAGAAGATATTTCGTTGCGCAAATTACCAAGCTCCGTGCAAGGTTGAGCTATGTCAAGAAAAATCTCACGCGGTATATCAAATTTGCTCAAAATTGTATCTGACCAATTTTGCTTGACCGGATTATAAAATTGAGTCGTCGTCGCGTTAGTAAATTCGTTAGATTTCACACCGCAAAGCAACCAATGAAACAAGTCAGAAATCATAAGAAATGATTTTGCAATATCCAAAATATGCGATTGATTTTGACGCATTGCGATCAATTGAAACAATGTATTGATCTGCATGAATTGCAAGCCGGAATGTTGAAATATATCGTATCTCGGCATGATATTCAGGGCTTTCTCAACCATTCCGTTTGTCCGCGAATCGCGGTAACAGACGGGGTTGCCGATGATCGTGTCGTTCTTGTCAAGCAGCGCAAAATCTACTCCCCACGAGTCAACTCCGATACTCGTAACTGAATTTCCAAATCGAGACGACGCTATTTGAAGTCCGGTCAAAATATTTTTCCAAAGACCCGGCACGTCCCAATAAAGCGTCCCCGCAAGATCAATCGCACCATTGTCAAACCGATAAAGCTCCTCAGTCTCAAGCCGCGCACCGTCAAACCGACCAGCAATCAAACGCCCGCCGGACGCTCCCATATCAACCGCAAGATACGTTTTCATTTTGATATTATTTTTTTGATTCACGTGTAAAAGTTAATGTTAAAAAGTTGTCTGAAATTTTTTCTTGTTTAAGTATACTTTTTATACTTTAAAATTCCCATTCGCAATCACCATCGCCATAATTTTGTTACCGATATCGATACCCCGACTAACTCGCGTTTTATCAATTCGCGATGTACGCCCAACTTTACTTACCTTAATAACTATGTGGCAAACGGTGTTGGCTACATTACGTTGCGGCGAATTTTTTTACGCCCCAACGGGGCAAAAAGCCCATAGCACAGGGCAACGCTCTGTGAAAAATCACCCCAAATAACCCTCGCCCTGAAAGGGCAAAAGCCAAAAGGGGGCGGGAAAAACTTCGGTTCACCAACACGCCCAAACCTCATTTCCACCTAATTTTTCAAACAAAATAACCGTTAGCGAAGGGGGCTTGCCCCCTTCACTAACGGGCGGCGTATCTCGTTGGTCACAAGCGACCATCGCTAACGAATCGACACTGAAAACTAAAAACTTCCGCTTGGTCTGATATTGTTGCCCCGTTGGGGCGAAGGTTATTTATAATCAATTATCGTAGGGCGTTGCCCTACGATATGATATTTTGCCCTTTCAGGGCGTTGATACATTGTATTGATACTGTGCTTGATAAAAGGCACGATGTAAATGACCCACAAAAAACGAAATAATCAGTAAAATTGAAGTCGAAGAGTATGGATATGCATTTATTGATGTCGTGCGATATTGTTCTTGAAAACCATCATGTTGTAGCCGCTGAGGATAAAATTAATTATATGACTGATGAAGTAAAGGCGAAGGAATTATTTTTTGAAACGATAAATATTTTGCATTCTGAGTGTTATCTTTTTGAGAAGCGGGGATTTTATTCTAATATTAAGGTTGAGCAATTGATTAAAGGCATAAAAAAAACTTGTGATGGAGCTGGTTAGTATCAATTTTTAAAATAGTAATTTATATCAAGGCGGAGTATTCCAAAAATGTATAATCGTAGTTTTTCTCTTGTTTCGCAACGTAATTGTATGCTTATGATGGTTGACATGCAGGAGCGTATTTTGTCGGCGGCGGCTGGTGGTGATATGGTTGTGTTCAACGCTTGTCGGCTTATTGAGGCGGCGAATGAATTTTCTATACCTGTTTTTGTAACAGAGCAATATCCGGAGAAACTCGGCGAAACTGTTCCGGCGATTGCGAAGTTATTGATTGCGGGTACGCGATGTTTTACAAAGAGAGCGTTTAGTATTTGTTCGATTGGCGAGTTGTGTGAGTTAGTTGAGGAGCGGGTTGAGCCGAAGGTGGTTATTTGCGGGGTGGAGTTGCATGTTTGCGTTTTGCAGTCGGCGTTTGATTTGATGGCAATTGGCAAGGAGGTAATAGTTGTAACGGATGCTTGTGCGTGCCGTTTTCAAAATGACTATGATATTGCCCTTCGCCGTTTGGAATCCGCCGGAGCAACATTGACCACAACAGAAATGACCATGTTCGAATGGTGCGAAACATCCGACACCGCAGCGTTCAAAAAAATAAGTAAATTGGCAAAAGAAAGATTAAACTAAAAAAATCGTACCGCATATACCGAACTCGGTATAACCCAAAAATAACAATGTATCCTTTTTTCGCTTTTTTCTATCAACAATCTATTCTTGGAACCGGTATGCCCGAAAGTGTATTTAGGTGGGCTCGCGTGCAGGAGAATCAAGATTTTCTGCTTCCGGTGCTTGTTGCATTTTTGCTCATTTTTTATTTTGTGCGGCGTTATCGGGTTGATGCGGTTGATTTGAAAATGTGGCAATGGTTGTTACTTCTTTCGCTTCGTGTTTGTGTTGTTGTTTCGTTGTTGATTGTTTATCTTCATCCGCAGTGGGAACATTTTGTTGGGAGTTCGCGTGTTGCGATTATGATTGACACTAGTGCGAGTATGGGCAATCGTGATGTTGTACAACGTTCGTCTGATGGATCGGAGTTAATGTTGACGGATGTTTCGGCGGGCGGTGCAAGTTCGGCTGTTGATGATTCGCTTTTGGGTCCGAGTCGAATTGAGGCGGTGATTGATTGGGTTAGGCGGAGTGAGCTTGTGGAGAAGTTGCGTGAGAAGCATGATGTGGTGTTGTATTCTTTTGACAAATCTGTCCGCAGAATATCACTAGACAATGACGGTCAAGCAGAGACAAATAACACGGAATCGCCTAACTCCGACTCAACTCAACCACCAACTCAACCGCCAACTCAACCACCAACTCAATCGCCGACTGAACCTACAACCGAGCCGTCAACCGAATCGTCAACATCTGCCGAAAGCGTGAATCAGACGGTGTTGAAATCTGTTGGTTTTGATTCGATTAAGGCGGATGGAGAGGAGACTGGAATTGGCGATGCGATGTTTGAGGTGCTTCAACTTGAGCGGGGTCGTCCGCTTGCCGGTGCGATATTGATTTCGGATGGTAGGCAAAATTCGGGGCGGTCGGCGGATTCGCCGTTGGAGACGGCGGCAAGGTTGCGGATTCCTTTTTTTACAATTGGAGTAGGTGCGGTGGAGCAGCCGTTGAATTTTAGGATTGCTAGTTTTGACACGCCGGAACGTTTCTTTCCTGACGACCCGTTTACGATCAAGGTTCCCGTCGAATTTATCGGCGGCAACGACGACGCGAACACGAACACTAACGTTAAGCATAAAATCAAGGTCGAACTGTGGGCGCAGCAACCGTCAAAAGAAGCGGCAGCGGATACCAAATTGGACGAGAAGGAAATCCAATTTGATCGCAATGGAATTGTTGATGCGGAGTTTCACGCAAAATTTACGGAGACTGGCAAGCGGCGTTTAATCGTAAAAATTTTGACCCCCGAATCAGACAAACAACCCGAAGATAACATTCAACAAGCGGACATTGAAATAATAGATCGGAAGGATCGTGTTTTGATTTATGCGTCGGCACCGAGTCGCGATTATCAGTTTCTTTCAACGCAAATTTTTCGGGATAAGAAGATGTCTGTTGATGTTTATATTCCTTGGGCGAAAGCTGGTGTTGCGCAAAATGCCGACAAGATTTTGACTACATTTCCGATGACTCAAAAAGAGATGTCGGAGTATGATGTGATGTTTGCGTTTGATCCGAATTGGGTTGATTTATCGGAGGAGCAGGTGAATATTTTGGAGCATTGGGTTGCGCGTCAGGGTGGTGGTTTGGTTTTGTTTGCGGGTGCGGTGCATTTGGCTGATCCTGTTGGTTGGTTATCGAATGCGGGTTTGGAAAAGATTAGGGCAATGTATCCGGTTGAGTTTTTGATACGGCAACCTTCGCAAGCGTTCGAGCATAGTTATAGAGCTGGTGTCAAAGCATGGTCACTCAAATTTTCGCGAGCTGGTGAAGATGCTGATTTTTTGCGACCTGTTGACAACGCGATACAAGCGAAAAGTTTTTGGAGCGGGTTTCCCGGATTTTACGGTTTTTTCCCGATAAAATCAGTGAAGCCGACAGCGACTCTTTTGATTTCGTCGAGTTCGCCTGATGTTATTGGACGCGGTGATATGGGGGCGTTGGTCGTTGAACAATATTATGGCGCGGGGCGTGTGTTATATTTTGGAAGCAGTGAGTTGTGGAGGTTGCGGCGGCTTGGTGAAAATTATTTTGAGCAAATCGCAACAAGAATTATACGGCACACTTCACAAGGACGATTACAAAGAGACTCTGATCGCGGCTCAATTGCCCTCGACAAAAGACGCTACAGTTTGGGGTCAATTGCAAAAATCCGTATCACCGCAAATGACGAACAATTAAAGCCGATAGTGTTGCCGACATTGCCAATAGACTTGCTGTCGCCATCGGGACGATTCAGGACAATAGATGTTACGCTCGACGCGAACACGCCGGGTATTTATCAAGGACATGTACCGTTGACGGAAGAAGGAACATGGTCAATTAAATTCACCATCCCAACCGGAAAACAAGAAATCACAAAAACATTTCAAGTACAAATGAGCGACCTAGAACGCGAAAATCCGGGACGCAATAAATTACTACTAACAGAAATCGCAAACAAAAGCGGAGGCATCTACTTCAACTCGCCAACAGACGCAATGCCATTGATCAAAGAATCTCCTCTATACGGTTCAAAAAATCTTTTTGAAGAACTAAACGAAAAACAGAATAATAATCAAGACACTCCAAATCAAGACACAGCAAACCAAGACAACAACCAGAACGAAGAACAGAATACCAACCACACCGAAACAACCAACAATAATAACAGCGAGTCTACTGATGGCAATGTTGAATCGGCGGCAACGCAATCGGTGACGGAGTTATTGAAGGTGCGATCTCAAAGAGCTGTTTTGGATTCGGTTGTGGAGGAGAAGACGATGCGTATATTTTTGATTCTGATTTGTTCTTTTTTGCTTCTGGAGTGGTTGTTTAGAAGGTTGATGAAGTTGGCGTGATGATTTTGAATCTTTTGTGTTTTCGTGTTGATATTCCAAACTGTCCCTCGTCGGCGTAGCCGACAATTGCCGCTGCGCGGCAAGCGAAAAAAAATTCCGCGAAGCGGAAACGGGCTGGAACGCGGGCGTCCCGCCCGCCTCTGTGCGTAATAGAACCGAACAAGTTGGAACTGAACACCAATTCCCGATGCACTTAGGCGGGTGTCCCGCCCTTGCTATACCACACATCTTTCGATATCTTACTTTTTTTGAGAATACGGAATAAACAAAATATGCGAAACAAACGAAATTTTACCATCAACTCTTTTCGTTTATTTTGTATTTTTCGTATGGTTCGTATTCTCAAAAAAACTTATGTGGTACAACGAGGGCGGGACGCCCGCGTTCCAGTCCTTCGCCGCTTCGCGGCAAGGAAAAAATATTTTGCTATTGACTCGTTATTTGCAATTTGTATAATTCTCGCCCTGTTGTGTGATTTGTTTGGCGGTGTTCGGACTTATTCGCTGCTATTGCACAGACCGAGTTGCCTTTCATACCGGCAACAGTTTAAATTTCGGAACGCCGACTTTTGGCAAACAAAATCTAAACTGTCACTAGTATATTAAGAGAACTTTACACATGTAGGTCTGTGCGTGAACATAATCTTGATTGAGAACTGTTTCATAACCTGATCTGTTCAATTATCTGTTATCTGTTGTATACTAGGGACAGTTTGAAGTGCGTCTGCCAAACTTGGCGGATGCACTTGTTATACACACAAATTTTTTGAGATACGAACAAGACGAAAAATACAAAATAAACCAAAAGAGTTGACAATAAAATTTGCTTGTTTGGTTTATTTTGGTTGTTTCGTGTTCTTTGGAAAAATTATCTTCCATTGTGAAGTTGTTAGAGACAAGATGTCAAAGTAGACCGAAATTAGGTTAAAGTGGTGATATTTTTTCGCCGAAAAACATTATTGGCAGCAAATTGGCGCGGTTATGACATCAATGACAATAAAGCGATAAAGGCAAAATCTGCCGCCTGTATCGGCTTCAATATTTTGCCTGCGTTTAAACGAAGAGTCAGCCGAATTACAAGGACAAAAAAATTCAAAAATCAAAATAAAACACCACCCCAAAATTCGCTGTAAGGGAGCGAAAAAAAAGAAAAATAGAGGTTAAGAAAATGCAAAATGTTTTTGACGCAATTTTAGAATCGGGTCACGATGAAGATTTCATTCCGGTTGTTACGGAAGATTTCCGACCTACGGACGCTCCGGCTGGTTCGCCTGCAAAGTTAGAGGTTTTAGCAGAGCGAATCCGAAAAGGTTTACCGCTTTGGCATCCTGAAGATCGTGTTGACTACGCCGGACTAACCGGTGCCGTTCGCCCGCGCGACTAAACAAAAAAACACAAGAAAAAAAATAAAGAAAAACGATCTTGCACTCTCTCGCAATCACAAAAAAAAACTAATACAGCTCTCAAAAAAACAAAAAACCTCTCAAAAAAATACTTAACAACTCTTTTATATACTTTTTACCTTTGAAAATTCCCTTCATAATCGCCGTGATTTTTTTACCGATATTGATCCCCGACTAACTCACGCTTTACCAATTCACGATGTACGTCCAACTTCACTTACCTTAATAACTATACAACAAACGGTGTTGGCTACCTTACGTTGCGGCGAATTTTTTTACGCCCCAACGGGGCAAAAAGCCCATAGCACGAAAAATCGCCCCCAATAACTCTCGCTCTGAAAGGGCAAAAGCCAAAAGGGATCGGAAAAAACTTCGGTTCACCAACACACCAAAACCTCATTTCCACCTAATTTTTCCAACAAAACAACCGTTAGCGAAGTGGGCTTGCCCCTCGTTATACCACATAAGTTCGCCGCGAAGCGGCAACGGACTGGAACGCGGATGTCCCGCCCGCCTAAGTGCGTAATAGCACCAAAAAAGTTTGAACTGAACGCCAAGACGTGTCGGCAAACGTAAGGTGGGTAACCGACCGCCGAGCGGTTACGTCGCCAGTGAATTATTATCGCTCGCCGACAACTGGATCGCCAACGCGCATCGGCAAAACCAACACATCCTACGTTTTGGGCGTTTTGGTTTTGCCGATGCGTATTCCGCCCCAATGTTTTCGTCTTGTTTCG
>JAISQS010000627.1 GCA_031274045.1 Planctomycetaceae bacterium
GGTTATTAAGGGATGGGGAAGTTGGTCACCAGTTACGAATTGGCAAAGACTCATTGCCGGTAACAATATCATTTTGATTGCGATAGTGAAGGGAATTTTCAAGTGTAAAAAGTATATTATTTTCAATTTTGCACTGTGCAAAATTACTACAAAATTTGCGGCAATCGGACTTGTTTGTCGTTGCCGGTGTGACAATAATTTTGATTGTCAAATTATTACTTTATTACTTGTTCTCTTCCGAATTTTATTCGTCTTCTTCTGTTTCTTCTTCCGGTTGGAAGAACTCTATTGATTTTGCGTCGGGCAGGTCGTTGTTTCCGGCGAATTTGATAACGATGGAGTGAACCCGTTTTCTGCCGAGTGAAATCAATCTGTCCTCAGGAACTTCATTGCCGCTCAACGTCAGCCGCTCTCCGTTCTCGACCCTATTGATCAATTTGTCAATCCGCTGATAAACCTTTTCCGAAGGTTGAGCTTGTTCCAGCAAGACCAAAGTTGACGAGAGCAATTGAGGAGTCATTGACGGCACTTTATCGATTTCGTCGAGTATCAGGTTGAATCCTTCGTCTGCGCGGTTTGCTTTTGCGTAAGTTACCGCTAATGGGTAGACATTGATACCGCCGACATCGGCAATCTTTTTCAAATGCCGGATCGCGCTGTCATATATATTATTGTCAAGAAACAATTTTCCAAGTTTCTTGTGCAATGAATAAATGAATTCTTTGCTTTCGCCTTTTGATTCGGCTAGGATGATGCATCTTTGGGCGGTTTTATCGGCTTCTTTGGTGTCGGTGCTGTTGATTTGGTCTGCGACGAGGTTGTACATTCTTTGGTATGGTTGCGGGAATAATCCGTCGGCATCTAGTGAGATGTTTTGCAATCTTGCAGTGACGCGGGCTGATCTTGCTTGATCGAGTAATCCGAGAATCTCGAGCAAAGCAATGTATCTGTTCCAGACGAGCGGTTGCAAGTTACCTTGTGCGATTGCGCTGCTGTATGCTTTCATTACGATATTCAATGTTTCATCGTCCATTTTTTTTCCGGCAAATGCAGATTCTTCTATTGCGGCTTGCAGCAGGTATCCCATATCCCAAGTCGGGCGGTAATTGCTGATGACTTTTTGTATTTCGCGGATTTCGTCGTATGGCGGGTTCTTTTCCAGCAACAGCACGCGGGCTTGCAGGTATCGCCAGAGTGTGCCGGTCGCATCGCCTTCAAGCACCTTAATCCGCTTAATCAACTCCTTCGTCCGCTCAACATTCCCCTGATCCAACTCGTATATCGCAAGCGTAAACAAAGAACTCGGCCCCATCACTTCCGGTGTCGTCTCAAACGTCTTTTTCAAACCGTCGTAAACTTTGAGAACGACGCTCGGCTTTTTTGGGTCTGGTGTTTGGATGATTGCTTTGAAGCTTTCTTTTTGTGCGGCGGTCAATTTTTCGTTCTTTGGAATCTCATTTGTAATTATGTCAACAACATTCTCGTAATCGCCTCTCCGGTTCGCTTCGCGGATAACTTCGGAGTAATACGCGTATTCGCCGCCCGGCATACTTCTTATCTCGCTCAATACACGTTCGTACTCAGCAGTCTGCAATGATGTCGCGTAAATCGCGGCGATGGATGACATGAACGGCAAGTGTTGCGAATAGATGCTTCGGGGCAATGGTTTCCCTTCTCTATCTTTTTGCGGTGGCATTTCGCGTTTTTCGATTGCTTTGAATTTACCGATTGCGTCTTGGGTGGCTTTGTTGAGGATGTTTAGGTCGTTTGCGAGTGAGGCTCGTGTGATTTCAAGTTGTATCAGGGCAATATCGATTATCCAGGGGGCGGTCAAATCGGCTCGTTTGGTCTCAAGATAGAGCAAGTTATCGCGGAGATTGTCGAGGTCTTCGTTTGTCACGGTGTTGGATGTCATGCAATATCGGAACAGGCTTTGCACGTAGAGGAATCTTAGTACGACGTTGTTTTGGTCGTTGTTGACGGCTGCTTTCATTTGGTCTAGGGCTTCTTTGAGGTTTCCTTGTTGTTGGTTGATTCCTGCGGCGGCGATTGTTGCGGCTTGGGCAACTCGCGGGATAGCCATTGCCTTAATGTAGTAACTTTTCGCGCTGTCGGGTTTACCCTGATCGACCATCAATCTACCAAGAAGCAATGCCCCTTCGCTGACAATTTGAGAGAAGATGCTTGTTGCTTCGAATTGTGTGGCGTTTGTGGTGTTGTAGATGGTGTCGGCGTTTGCTTTGAAATATATTTCGAGGGCTATGGCGGCATCGGACAATTTTTTATTGGACGCGGTGAAGAGTCTGTTGATCTCTTCGATATTTTTCGGGTCCTGTTTATCTTGAATTGACATTGCTTTTGCCCGCAAGCCCCATGCTTCGTACGCGTCCAATCTTGCCGCGAGCAGGTCGCGCATATCTTTCACTCTTTGCAAGAATCGCATATTCCGAACGGCGGAGTAGCTGTCGAGGTGTGCCAATGTTTTCCTTGCCCGATCATATTCTTTCAAGCTAATGTATGCGATTACGAGTCGACCGACGAGTTCGGGGTTTGCGTAGGGCAATGTCCGTTCAACTCCGATTTCCCATGTTTTTATTGCGTTTGCGGCATCGCCGTTTGAGAGGTAGAAGTCGCCTAAAAATTGGTATGCGACATCGACGTTTTGGTTTTTATCGACGGCTCGTTTGAGGTATTCCAATGCTCTTGCTCTCAATGTTTCTGCTAATTTGGTGTTCCCTTTTGTTTGAGCGGCGGTTGCTTGCCGGTATGAGTATCTTCCGGCGAGAATCAATCCCTCAACATTTTCGGGGTCGATTCTTAATACGGATTCGAGGTCGCTGTCAAGTTTTTCTTCCAGCGGTACTTTTTTTATGAATTGTTCAAATCGGGTGTTGAAGTTGTATCTGGTCAGGTATGCCAAAACTTTATCTGAGTTTCGTGCGACCATTTCGTCGATGATGGCTTGTGCCATTTGGACTCTGTCGGCTTCGGAAGTTTCGGTTAGTTTGGTGCTGGCGTTGGCTGCGAAGTTTGAGCTTTGTACGTCGATGATAAATCCGGCGTAGCAAGTAGCAACCTCCAAATCTTCGGGGTGAATTTTGTGGACTTTATCGAGAAGATCGTCGAAGTAGTTGTGTGGGAAATTTACTTCGCTTGGATTGTATCTGCCTCCTGCGGCGACTTGTTGGAAGGCGGAGAGGGCGATGTATCGGAGGGCATCGTAGTCTTCGGGGTTTTGCCGATAGATTTGTTTGGAGCGTTCGAGGACTTCGTCGTTGTTGTGTTGTTTCCATTCGAGTTCGAGAATCTTTTTTTGGTATTGCATTGCTTCGCTGGCGATGTTTACGTTCCGCACGATGTCTTTGCAAGTTTCGATAATCTCTCCTCTTCTTCTTGCTTGGATAGTTCCGGTGCCTTCTTCGTCTTTGAGCAAACTTTCAAGTACCTCAAAATACTTTCTCAAAATAGCGATGTCGTCTTGTCGTTTATCTTTTACGCCTTTGAGGAGTGATGCTGCGCTGATTTTTTTGGCGTATGCGTTTTTTATGGCATCGAGGTATTCTTTTGAGCCGGTATCTTTGCCGTATTCCCTGTCGGCAAGATTTCGCAAATCGGTCGCTTCTTTCATCAATTCGTTTACCGTCTCAATTACGTTGGTCGTCAAGTTTGCGGAACGCCACAAATAAACTCCGACAATAACCGCAACCAACAACACCACCGTAACAAGTCCCCCAATGAGCAATTTCCATTGGACAACATACTCCGCAACTTCGACTGTTTTGACGCGGGTTTCGTTTGATTCGTCCGGTTTTTCTGTCTGCTCTTCAACTATTTCGTTTTGATTTTCTGACATGGCTTTTTCCAAAATAAAAATTGGTTAATGTTGATGAAGTGTGCGAATATTTTTTTGTTCAAAAAGATTTCTTTGGGCAATAATTTATTCTGCCGGTTTCAAATAATTCTTTTTGGTTTGTGGGAAAATCTTTTTGGTTGTTGAGAAAAATTTTCGTACACTTTCAAGGGAAATTTGTATTCGTTCCCAAACGGTTCGGAAAACGAATTTTGCCTCTCAATCGAACAGAATGAGGACAACTCACAAAGCAAGTCACCGCGACCCCGATGTTGCCGCTTGATCATACGTCAAAAATCACAACAAAACAACCCCACAACCATTTTTCGTAACAAAAAAGCAAAAACATAACCAACGTAATCGATCACATTGGTAAAAATATACTTTTTACACTTGAAAATTCCCTTCACTATCGCAATCAAAATGATATTGTTACCGGCAATGAGTCTTTGCCAATTCGTAACTGGTGACCAACTTCCCCATCCCTTAATAACCAA
>JAISQS010000302.1 GCA_031274045.1 Planctomycetaceae bacterium
GGAGGCGCATGTTATGTAGAAAATGCTAATGCACCAACTGCGATAGTATGTAGCTTTTGGTCGACGTGTGGAAATCTAACAGTTCGCCCCAATGTGGAATACGCATCTGGGCAAACTGCAATTAGTATTCCATGTGCGACAGGTGCTTCTTGTAAATATACAGGAGTTTCCGGTACTGCTTGTAGTGGTAGTACTGTTTATGAATAAGATAACTAGCTTGGGGGTGCCTCTAAAATTCAATTTTACAATTTTTTGCTATTAAGGATAATGTAAGGACTTACAGGTGATTTTTTGTTGAATATTGAATTTTTAGAGGTGCCCTTTGTTTGTTGGACAATGATTAATTCACTACTATTGATTTCATTAATTATGACTATATCATTTTATGAGTTAACACCGTAAATTAAAGGTTTTGAATAAATCAGAATAGTTAAAGTTATTAATAGAACCATGTACTAATGTATGTTTCGATAAATTTACAGTTAATTGGAGTTTAAGAATGAAAAGATGTTTGTTATTATTTTTGGTATTTGTTTTTTTGGGCAACACAATATTATGCGGAGAACAGCCGCCTGATTTGGACAAGATAATTGTTGCTCTTGAACAAACGAAAAAAAGTATTTTTGACAATGAGTCTCTTTTTTTAAGATATGACAGGTTAGGTTGTGAAGATTTACTTCGCTCACAATTTAGCGGCGGTGATATTCCTGTTAAATGGGAATTGGCATGGAAGAAAGATAAATTTTATGCAAAAAGAACATATTGTCCGACAGATGCCCAAAAAAAGGATAACAGCGTAATAATTACGGAGGAGCCATCTGTGTTGATTTTGAAAAATAGAAAACTCCTTAATTGGAGTAAGGGATTTTCGAAATGTGATATAGAGATATTTTCCGGTTTTGTAACACTCAATTTAATTAAAGAATGGACAATTTTTGAATTTTTGGGATATAACGTTGCGGAAAAAATTCTCACTACATCCGGCAATGACTATCAAAAAACATGCGAACAAACAAAAGACGAACCTGCTTTTTATTTCCTTTCTTTGCCTTATCTGCCGGAAACGCTCCGTGAACACCAGACCGATTATCACATTAAACCCACAAGAGACAATATCGATAATCATCTTTGTTGGGTAATTGGACGGACTAGCAGTGATACGATATGGATCGATGATAATTTTAGAATTAGGAAAAGATTGCTATATGATCAATTGTATAAAAATAGTATCAAGTATGTAATTAATTATCGGGATCATAGAGAGATAAAACCAAACATTTGGATTCCTTTAACGCTATCCATTGATATCTATGCAAATCCGTTTGTCGAACCAGAAGTCAATTGGGGTAAAGTTGCCAAGCGGTGGACAATTAAAATATCCGAATTTGAGATCAATCAAGTGCCGGATAATTTATTTGATGTTACGCCCGACGTAGGTACCCTTGTACAAGATTTTGACAAAAATGAAAGATATAGAATTGTGAAGAAAGGTTCTGACCCGTTTGCCGGACCGATTGCTCAAGGTATAACGGCGAATCGTTATGTGGTGTATCGTGCAATATTCATTACGTTGGGCAGTTTCTTGATCTTACTTTATTTTTGGTTGAAATTTAGAGAGAGGCGGGAATGAGAATTTTGTTTGTTATTTTCTTGACGTTATTTCTTGTAACAAAAATATATTTTGTCATTGTTGCGGATGAGTCAAAATTAGCACCAAATATTACAGACGAGACTTGGGATTGGATGCCCGAATGGCGGGATCGGGCGGATTGTGGACCTAATGCTCTTTATGTTTTGATGAAATTGGAAGGGTGTAATGTTACGCTTGAGCAGGTCAAGAATCTTGTACCGCTTGATCCGGTTAAAGGGTGTTCGATGGAGTCATTGATTCACGCTTCTGAAAAGCTCGGCTTTCCGGTCGAGGCGAGATTTGCTAAACCGAGCGATATTTCCAAAATTCCGCGACCATTTATTTTGCATGGAATCACCAGTCAAGAAAAAAATATCGGGCATTTTGTTGTTGTCGTCGATTTTGACAAGAAGAAAAATATTTACGCGTTGATTGATCCGATTCGTGAGACTTATGGTTGGAATCCGGAATCGTCTCTACTTTATGGTTACAGCGGTTATATTCTTATTCCGTGCTATCCGAGTATTAGAAAATGGAATATCATTTCGGGACTGGCATTAATAATTTGCGGAATCGGTGTTTTGATAATTGTTTATCGGAAAAAAAGAAAAAAACTTAACGCAACATTCGTCACTCATTAAAAGAGTTTTTGCAAAACATATCCGCAACTGGTAACCGATTTTCCTTTCCTTTAATAACCAACGAAGTTCCACTGTTATACGCCTTTATCCCATTATTGTTTGAGCCGTTGGTGAAGTTTCAATAATTTGTCGTAAAACCTGCTTGTTTTTTCGTGTTAACATATCAATAAGAAACTACAAAAGAACCTTTGAGTAAAGGTCAATGGACATCATTCGTGCGTCTCTTTTTTTTGTATTGCATTAGCGCAACGAATAATATTTTGCTCTTTATGGTTTTTTGAACATTGCGGCTGCGACGAATAGTTCTACTAGAATTGATACGGCTCTTTGTATTCCGGCGACAACAATAGCATACGAAGTTGCGAGTGTACTTGCATCTAAATTGCTCATTTCTTTTGCCAAAAAATATTCTTCAAAGTACATCGTTAAAACCATTGCTAATACAAAATCCCGCACCCCAATTCCACCCGGCATCATCAACACAAACCCCAACACAACCGAAAACGATGCCGCCAACGTGAACCTCGCCAACGGCGCACCGCCGCTAGAAAACAACGGCTCCGTCTCAATACCAATCCCATTGATCGCCCCCCACAAACTCAACCCCAAAAAAATCCACGTTACCGCAGTTAAACCAAACCCAACCGCAAGCGTCCTAAAACTTAGACCGAGCATTTTTTGTTCAACATCAACTTCCTTTTGACTGACACCGAATTTTTTTGCCAAACCGACTAATCTTTTTGTCAACATGCGAAACACCGGCGGAATGATCGGTAAACCGGCACCCACCGCCATACCTACCGCAAGAAGCATCAACCACACGCCATTCTCCATGCCGCGAAACCACACCAACACAATCAACGCCGAAAGAATCGCCCCGCTCGACATCATCGTCAACGTCTCAAGAAACACCGCCGCAGCCGCTACACTCGCACTCGTCCGCGAATGATCAAGCAACCCGCTACGCAATATGACTACCACCGCCTTGCCCGGAACATACTTGCCAAGATGACCGATATAATACGCACGAATCGATTCATAAATGCCCGGACGTTGACCAAGAGAAATCATCGAATAACGCCAAAACAACGACGTTGGAATATACGCCAAAAAATAAAACACCGCCGAAAGAACCAACCAATAATAATTAGCTTGCCACTCAATCTCACTTATCTTACTCCACGATTTATTCAACTCCCAAATAACCCAAACAACAACCGCCAAAAAAATCAATACCTTGATCGCAACAACCACCAAACGTTTTGTATTATATTGTGACATCATAAAAAATTTGTTTATATTTATCGGTAACTACACAAATTCAGATCACCACATCGGCAATCTCCAAACAAAAACTTTTTCAACTGCTTGTTTCTTATTTTTACTTTTGATCTATTTCGCCCTTGATTTCAAGTATTTTTCCTCTGTTTATAATTGCGTTTGAGACGTTGCCTCGCGTTTGGACGTTGTCGAATATGATTCGTTCGACTGTGCCTTCGTTTCTTATCAATGGTAAATTAACGTCTGTTTTGTTTTCTTGTAGAACATCGCGCAGACTCAAATTTCGCACGACCGCGCCTTTGCCTATCGTGATGAGTTCTCTTGTTCCTGCCAAAAATTCGCGTCTTGTGATGTTTGAAAATTTTATGTTGTCTACGGTCATGCCTCTTTGTATGAAGAAGAATTCTCGTTTTTTGCGTTGTTCTTCCCACCACATGAACGGCTTGCGTGCTAACTCTTCGGCGGTATATCTGTCCTCTTCTTTTTCTGTCCCCTTCTCTTTCATCTGCCAATTTGGTTGCGGCAACATGTTCGGATTTATTTGTCTTGCAACATGGACGTTGTCAATCGTTACATCCTCGATCAATTTCAACTCGCTCTTCTCTATTCCAAAATGCGTAAATGAAATTACATTGATTCGGAATGAGCCGAAAATATTTGAGATATGAACTCTTTTTATCGGACTTCCGCCTGATAAAAAACGCACTGCCGTAAAACCATTCGACGCATACAAACCGTCTATCCGCACATCCGAAATCTCCCCAAACGACGGCTCAAACATCGGTTGATCATCTGCGTTTAACGCCACCATATCGTCGTTTGTGTTCCCTTTGAGATTCTGAATAAACCCTTCGCTGCTTGGTCCTTTGACATGAATTCCATCCTCATTCCATAACTCACAATTGTAATCAAACACAATATCCTTAACTGTGAACTTACGTACTTTCGCAAGATGCGCCCCAAACGTTTCGGGGTCTTTGATCGTCAAACCCTCAAGCCAAAGATTCTCAACATTCATCAGAAAAATTGCATTGCCCATGTATTTTTTCAAGCCGCCTTGACCGCGATCTCCTTTGCGGTAATCACAAGTTTGATTCAAATTATTGCCATCCCAAATACCGCCGATAATACGTATATTTTTGTTACCTTCTTCTGTCTCCTTGCCGTCGTTTGTGAGTAAATAATCACAAGCACCATCGGCAAGACGAATCGTCGTCTGCGGATCAAGACGAAGCGTCTGATCAGAATGAATCACCAAAGCTTTTTTGATCAAATAACATCGCTTCGGCTCCGGCAAATAAACATGCTTTGCCCCAGAGTCAAGCCTTGCCTGTATCGCCGCAGCATCGTCAACAACCCCATCACCAACAAGCAACGGCAACACCGACTCCTGCGATAACAACAACCCATGCACAAAAAAACTCTGCACAAAAAATAATACACCAAACACAACACACAAAATTATACGCATTTTTTTACCTCACTATTTTTAACATACACTTTTTTTAGGGAATACCAAATAAACGAAATTTTACTATCAGCTCGTTTCGTTTATTTGGTCTTTTTCGTCTGCTTCGTATCTCAAAAAACATCATCTCATTTACGGCATGGTTACTGTTTCGCCGCCTCTTGAAGAGAGAATTGCTTGCCAAACGGAATGCGCAATCGAGTCGGGTATCAATCTAACTCCGCCGTCGCACAAGCTGACATTGACTCCGCCCGGGTGATTGCTTCTTGCGCCGATCTGTACTTGTGACGGCACTGTTACAGCTGCGCACGGATATTTTTTATACAGGCTGTTTGTCGGGTCTGTTGTTCCTGCCATGCACACTCGTACATTGTCGGGACTTTTGGAATTCGGACCGATGATCGACATGCAGCCGGGCGAATATTCGTCATTTAAAATATCGCCGCGTGCATCGGGTATCGTGTTGTTACTATTGTTCGTGACAATTAACAACTCGGAAATACACGCTGTATTCGATAAACCGTCGGATATAGATTTCAATTTGAAAACATGAGCAACGCCAAACGGCGCACCTCTAGGATCACTACCCGCAGTATGAAGAGGACTATTTCCCATATTGACTACATAATTTCCTAATACTCGTCTGTATGAGACATCTTTTCCGTGTTCTGCGCCGGGTTTATCCGATGGACAATAGTATGTAGGAAGCCGCGTTTGATAAGTTGACAAGTTGTTTCCTTGATAAAAATGTTGCCCAAAGTTATACTTCGCGAACAGCGGCTCCTGCTCGACAAATGGCCACAATTCTGTCGGCCACGAAATTCTCTGATACGTTTTGCCGTTCTCAACAGCTCTACCGCTGATGCAGGCTCCAATACTTAACCAACCATCTTTGGCATCAGCGTGAACATGTGTTGAGAGTGTCCATTGTTTTATGTGGTTTGAGCACTTCATGCGTCTTGACGCTTCGCGCGCTGCTTGGACAGCGGGCAAAAGAATCGCAATCAGCACCCCAATAATCGCTATCACAACAAGCAACTCAACAAGCGTAAACCCCAAAAATCTCGCCAAACAAAATTGATCCGCAGACGAATTTTGTACGATAATCTTTTTCATAATTTTTTTCTCCTGATTAGTAACTTCTAAAATATTCTCAGTGATTTTTTATTTTAGAAGTATAGTGATAATTGTTTTTTGATTTATTGAAACGATAAACGGGCATGTCGAAAACGAATCGGCATTAACAACCCTTTTTGCTTTGAGTAAGTAATGTTACGGACGTTTTGATTCGTCTCCGTTGCGGCTTCCGATTGCGCCCCAAACTCCGAACGGCGATGTACCGGAACGAACACAAATCGCATTCGGATCACCCCAATCGATCGAGTTTGCAATGAACTGAACACTACCATCGCCGAATCCAACTTGACAACCGTTAGTGTGATTGCTTGTTGGCGGAATGAGTGCAGGCGCACCGTCATCGTTATTTGAAATACAACTCGGAGAGTTCGGAGGAAGAATCGTATTGACCCACGTAAATGGAGTGCCGCCATCAATCCATCGTGATGCTGATTTAGATACTACCCCGTAAATAGAATCGCTTTCAGTAACCATGTTTGCACTGTTGGGATATTTCCCGCTGCTGTCCTTGTAGTCAAAACATTTCTTTGGATCGAATCCGCTTGTTTCGCAACTGTTGTAATTATTGTTTGGAAAAACACCTGATACGCTGTAAACGATACCGGCGATGATAGGTCTTGGTGGTATTGAACCTTGACTACTTGATCTTTCGCTTGCAAGAACGGTGTTACTTGTACCGTCAGTGATATCGTCGAGTGAAATTGCTTTTTGCGGTTGAAATGTGCCGCGTGAGTAAAAGCCGTTTTCTTCGTTGGTATCATTCCGCGATACGAGCGCGTAATCGCCCGCACTAACTGCATAATTTCCGCGTTTACAACTTCCCGTACCCGGATTATCAGCAAACCCGTCTGAAGGACAAAAGAAACCTTTGATGACTATCCCGCGATTTGTTGTATTATTCCATGAAGCGGTGGTTGCCATCGTTGTTTGAATCGAGTCGTACAAAGCAGATTGTTCCATGTATGGCAACATGAATACAAACGCACTGTAACGCCGTCCGGTTCTATTGATTGGTGTTGCTGTTGTTGTAAAAGTTGAGTCGGTGCCTTGCGGTAGGAGTTGATTAACATCAACATGCGCGTGGATTGCAATCCCGATCTGTCTGAGATTATTTGAGCAAGCCATACGTTGCGACGCTTCACGCGCAGCTTGAACAGCAGGCAAAAGAATCGCAATCAACACCCCAATTATCGCTATCACAACAAGAAGCTCAACAAGAGTAAAACCAAAATACGCCGCAAGAGAAAGCTTAGAATTGAGCCGCGCAGACCCAACACAACAAGAAGGTCGAAAGTAACTACCAGCTTTACTTGACTGGCATACCCCCCCCCCCCCCCCCTATTTTAACATTTTCAATTTCGACCTTAAAATTAGCCGAAATTTTTTGAAAAACCGACGTTGAATTTGTCTTTTTCATAATCTTTTTCTCCTAAAATTTGTTTGTTACTGTTGACCGAAATGAACCAAATCACCGCCGCACAAATTCACTTTGTTACTATCTGCTCAATTTGCGCAACAATAATTCTTACACTGAATCCGACCACCATGATCGAACCCAAACATCAAAACCGCGCGGATTATATTCTATTCCGCAAAATAAAACAATACCATCTTTAGCAAACACCAATATTTTTTTTTGAGACACAAAATAATCGAAATAATCCGCCAAAACGGATTGGAACATGCCTGCCGCGAAGCAAACAGGAACGCAGGCATCCCGCCCGCGTTCCAGTCCGTCGCCGCTGCGCGGCGAACTTATGTGGTATAACGAGACGTTGCCGTCGGCGGTTGGTTGCCTACCTTACGTTGCCGGTGCATTTCATGTTCCACTTGAATTGATTGTGTATGATTTTATTGGGAGAAACTTTTGTAGCGGTTGCGATGTTTTTATGTTTTTTTTCGATACTTTGCAAATAAAAAAATTTTTATCGACAAATAAATTGGTTCATCTTATCTCTTTGTCGGCAAACGGATGATATTGTACCTGTGTGTGATTTCGCGCCGCTGTCGCCGCTGTCGCCGCCGCCGATTATTTTAGATTTCGCAAGTTTCGCGGTAGTGTGGTGAATTATCATTAGCTAGTTGAGCGGCAATATTGAGCGATGTTTTTGAGTGTGGCGGATTTCGTATCTGGTAACAATTGGATTTTGTCAAACAATAAAAAATATGAGAAGTTTTAATTTCGAATCGACAAGTTTTCAGTCCAAAGAGGCTGCAATTTTGGTTGGAGGGAAGTCCGCTGTTGTGTCGGCTTCTTTGTTTTATTTACTGACGGTATTTTTTGTTCAGGCGATTTTTTTGGTGCAGTTTTTTGCGTTCGGAGTTGTTGCGGTTGCGCAAAGTTCTAACGCGGCTTCCGGGCTTGGAAGCGGTAATTCCGGTGTCTGGATCGATGCGTTCGGTGTGTTGGAAGTGATAACGATTGATGACGGCAAACTTGCCGCGAAGCAACTTGACGCGGCGCGGAAATCTTATTCGCAATTGTCGCAATCCGTAATGCAAAAGAGCAAATTACGATTCATCTCACTCAAACAACTCGAGCGCGCGTTCGTGAACGTACAAGGAGTCCCGACGGAGGAGATGCGTTTTCTTGCCGGATTAACGCGGGTGAAGTATCTGTTTTATTTTCCTGATTCGCAGGAGATTGTTATTGCCGGACCTGCTGAAGGTTGGTATCCGGGGCCGGAGGGGATGATGGTTGGGCGGACAACGGGAACACCGATTTGTGAGTTGCAAGATTTGGTTGTTGCTCTTCGTGCGTTTGCGCCGAACAAGGAACCGGTTGATGTTGTCGGATGTTCAATTGACCCGACAAGTGAAGGGAATGCGAATTTACAACGATACTTAAAAAGTAATCGCCCCGATCAAAATCGGCTTAATGTATTTGTGGAGGGTTTGCAGCGTAGTTTGGGATTGCAGACGATTCGTGTTGACGGGGTGCCGTCGACGACTCATGCCGCGCGTGTTATGGTTGCGGCGGATTATAGGATGAAGTTGATTGGTATTGGGCTGGAAAAAAAACCGTCCGGCGTAAACATCACAACTTTCATTGCCAAGTCAAGCCTGTCGCCGCAAAGTATAAATCGCCTGCATCGATGGTATTTTGTGCCGGATTATCATTCGGTAATAATGTCAGCGGACAAAACGGGTATTGAGCTTGTTGGTGATGGTGTGAAGTTGGTCACGGAGGAGGAAGTTGTTGACGCAATTACTGGAAAGCGGACTGCGACAAAAAACGCAAGCGACAACGCAAGCCTCGAATTCACTCGCAGCTTCACTTCTCAATATCCAAAAATCGCAAAAAAATTACTCGTATACGCACAGTTGAGAAATTTTATTGACATGCTCGTTTGCGCCGCGCACATTCAACGAGAAGATTTTTATACAAAAAGCGAATGGACAATGGACGTATTCGGCAACGAAGATAAATACGCCGTCCAAACCTACCAAATGCCGAAGTACGTGTTGCCGGCTGTGAATTATAAATTTGAAAACGGGCGAATCGGATTCCCAATCGGCGGAGTTGAAATCGAACCGACAGCCGCACTCTCAAAAGAAAACGCAAAATTTGAAAACGAAACAAAAAAACCAATCACACAACTACAAAACAAAATAAAAATCGAATTAAAACCTGATCAATGGTGGTGGGATTGATCAACAAGTTCGTAATATATCAGCGAAATATCCGCTCTAATCGACCTTATTTATAACCTTATTTTTCCTAACAAAACAACCTTAATAGCCATTGTATTATCCCAGATAACAAACCTTATTACCTTATTATTTCCAGTTCGTTCTGGGCTTTCGCGTTATTACATTCCGTTAGGAATGTATCGCTCGGTAGAAAATGAAGTCCCCGCCGGGTCTTTGCATTCCGTAGGAATGCAACCCCGTGACTTGCCCAATGGCGGCATTCCTACGGAATGCTTGTTTGTGTGTGAACATCATTTTCTACCGAGCGATGCAAACCTACGGCTTGCAAAACTAGGATATTACAAAGTTGCTAATGTTGCTTTTGTAAAAAAATAAGGTTTGTTTCACTACCGTATTGAGGCTTTTCACTGATATATTACAACAATTCTTTATTACGACACAGCAGGAGAATCAGGAAAGACGCAAAGACAGAAAGCACTGAAAAGAGTTTTCAGCCTTTACGTCTTTTTGTGATTTCCGTGTTGAAAATATAATCGAATTTGGTTTAAAATTATTTTTTCGTCT
>JAISQS010000348.1 GCA_031274045.1 Planctomycetaceae bacterium
AACTTCGGCAAATCATCCGGCTTCAACCGAGACACATGACCACAACCAACAACAAAAATAAATATCACAAAACCAAACAACACAAAATTAAAATCAATCTTTCTCATAAATATCACCCCAAAAAAAATTATAAATTTTCAAATCAATTCACGCGGATAATTCACAGGAAGTTAAGGGAAGGTAATGAAATAATACTACTGTAATTTAAATTTTGGTAATAAATTTAGTGTTTTAAATCGTGGTTTACATATTATTTATTAGCCTCGAAGGGGCGACAAGCATTAGCACGGGGCATCGCCCCTTGTTATATAACACAAGTTTTTTGAGAATACGAAACATGCGAAAAAAACAAAATAAACGAAATTTTAATAAGCACATTAAAAATAAACTCTTTTCATATCACTTTCGCGAATTTAGTTTTTTTGCGTGTTTCGTGTTAAAAAAATTATTTCGTTATGTTTTGTATATTTTGTTTGTTTCGTATTCTCAAAAAAATATCTCAAAAAGATGTGTGGTATAACGAGGGCGATGCCCCGTGCTAATGTAGAGACGCAATGCATTGCGTCTCTACTTTCAGGGCGTTAAATCAATAAATTCATACACCACAAAAAATAAAATCGTTTAAATTACAGCGGTATTAAGATAAGGAAAGAAGATTTCAAACTTTCATTACCTTCCCTTCCCTTTCTGTGAGTTATTTTATTCAAGCGTTGCAACCTTTCCGTCTCTGACATTCGCAAGATTATCAAGTGTTGTCCAATTTATTGTTGCGTTAATCGCGCGAACAGTCCCATCACCAATTAAAAAATTTGACATACCCGGATGTATACCGCCAAATACCGCGTGAGTAGGTCGTGCATTCCCTCCGCCAGCTACATAAATTTCATCGGCAGGAATATCATTCGCGTCACGTTTTATGCAAGCTTGTGTTCTGTAAATTGCTCGTGCGGTATTTATGTTAGCGTGTGTCATGTTTGTGTTGAGATTACCGCCGTCCCATTGGGCTTCTTGTCTCGTTTGCGGATCAAGACCGATGTGTGATGCCGGAATAAATTTTTCTCCGATAACAAGTTGATTAGTCGCGCCGTCTTTCCAGAATGAAAAACTGTCGCGCGGTTGCCAACTGATAATTGCTGCGGCATCACCGATATTATTGCCGAGTGGATTTGTACCCGTAGCACCACTGGCTCTCCATTTGATAAGACTGATTCTTAACGGGCTACAGTTTCTGTTCAAATGCCAATTTTTATTACCATCATCCCCAAACATAGAGACTTGCTTAAACCAATTATCATTAACCAATGTACTCGCGTTATTCGGTGTAAATGAACTAACTATCGCGTAGTCTCCGCGTGGACCGTTATTATTGACGTTGTCTGTATCGACTATCTTACTAAGAAAAGTAGCTCGTCTGCTTCGTGTCGGGCATTTGTAAATTGAAACTGATCCGAACGATTTACGTTGCTCGTCGTTCAACGCATTGAGAAACCAACTGCCCGTGTGAGTGGAGGAAACACCATCGGTTATGAGCGGTGCTTTATCGGTTGCGCTGACATCAACTGTCTCTAACAAATTATAAAGTCCGGGTTGCTCAATATACGGGTAAATCAGTCCCCAAAACGATGGTCTGTGATTGAATATTGTCGATGGGGGCAAGGCTGATTTTGCGTCGTGATGTGTGTGGATTGCTAATCCGAGTTGGTGGAGGTTGTTGGAACATTGGGTTCGTCTTGCGGCTTCTCTTGCAGACTGAACAGCAGGCAACAATATCGCAATCAACACCCCAATAATCGCAATCACAACCAACAACTCAATAAGCGTAAAACCCACAAAATAACATAGTCCAAAACACAACCCGCGTTTTGCGTTACTTGATCTCTTCATCATAATTTTCCTTTCAAATTTTTTTCGTTATGGTCTTTCGACTTTGAAATCGAACTTATTATTTCCACCTTTTTTTACTTCAAATTTTAACGTTTTTGCGTCGGGCAAAGTGTATTTTGGATGAACTCTTTCTGTTTCGATTATTTCGTAATTGTCTTCGCCTTTTTTTTCGCCTTCCTCAACCAACATCGTCCCCGACAACCAAACAACATATTCTCCCGCCGGAATTCCGGCACCGTCTTTTCTGTCGCCTACTGAGTAGTTACCGTTGTCATCGAGTCGTCCTGTGTAAGTATTTTTTTCCGTCTCAAAACAGACCGTCCCGAAATTCACCGGCTCGCCATCCGTAAACGTGACCCGACCTGAAACCTTGATATTGCCGGAACAACCGGTATTGGCAAATAAAAATAACACTACACAAATCAACAATGTCTTCTTTAACATTCGATTCTGTCTCCGTAAAATTGTTTTCGTTCGTGAATAAAAAACGATCAATTTTTGTAATCGTTCACGGATTTTTTTAGCACGCAGATAACGCAGATTGTCATGATTTTCGCAGATTTTTTCTTTCATTATCAAATACATTTATACGAATTTTTACATCATAACTTTATTCATCAATTCTTTATGTTTATATTGTTCCATCTGTGTAAATCTGTTATATCTGTGTTATCTGCGTGCCTATTTAAGTGTGAATGGTTACCAATTTTTTTTAGAGAATACGGAACAAACAAAATAAACCAAACAGACGAAATTCTACAGTCAGCTCTTTTCGTTTATTTTGTATTTTTCGTTTATTTCGTATCTCAAAAAAATATTTGACTCGCGCATATTTTGCGCAACGATTAAGGCAAAGTTTTATTTTCGCCTTGTGCGATTGTTGACAACGCGCCCCAAATTCCGTAAATGCTAGGTCCTGCCGGATCGAGCGGATTGCCTGCCGGAAGGTTTACAGTTTTGACATCGGGGCTTCCGGCATCAATTGTTTCCGTAACGAAATGAACAGTACCGTCAAAAAACAGGACATTGACTCCGCCGGTGTGTAAACTTGTTGCGGGAAAAAAGCCTTTCCGATTTTGGGGAACTTGGCTTGTGCCATCAGCTGTAACATATCTGACGCAAGCGGGCGAATTTGGCTGTAAGTTTGCCGTGAAACCCGAACGTGTGACTCTGCCGTCGGTAAAAAAGTTACCACGTCTGGCACCTGACGATATATTTACACCGCTTCTATATTTCGTCCAATCTTCCGACGGATCAACTTGATTAAGACATTCACGCGGATATATCGCACCCGGAATCGTATCTTGCGGCATTAACAATTCCGAAACGCCGCCAAAAATACTTCTGCTGATGTCGCTTTCTGCGGATACAGCTTCGCTTGCAGCCATTGTGTTGCTTGTGCCGTCTGTAACCTGATCGATTGTGTGCCAAAAATACCTATGATCGTTAATTGCCGACGCGGTAGGTCCGTGCGATGTTGTCACCATGAAAGGAGCGCGGGCAAAATTATTAGGCGATTGCGCGTGCGTTGCCACTGTGGGATTTATCAAAAAATCTCCGCGACAAGTCATAATATTGCAACGCGCAATATCCTCTATAACTCCGGGAGTTGTTCCCGACGGATCGGATGGACAAAGCAAAAACGGAATTGTTCCTTTGAACGCTTCGCAATTTGAATTGACCGATAAATGAACCGGCGAATTTATGACAGCTTCGTATCGCGAATTCTGTTCCAAGTAAGGCAACACGTGAAATTGGCAACTAAAATTCGGGGCAATCGAACCAGCCGTAATCACTCTCGCAGTCGCGGCAGGCAAAGAATCATGTACGTCGTGATAACCATGAATCGCTAATCCAAATTGACGTAAATGACTCGCGCATTGCACGCGTCTCGAAACTTCACGCGCCGCCAAAACAGCCGGAAGCAAAAGCGCAATCAACACACTTATAATCGCAACAACAACCAAAAGCTCAACCAACGTAAAACCGAAAATTGAACGATTAACAAAAAACACATTCAAGTCTGCATTCGATTTCGTATTGATTTTTCCAGCATGAAACGGACGATCCACCTTGTCTACTTCATGTCCATACAACAAATTCATCCTCATCTCAACTCCATTTTCATCGTTAGTTTCATAGTCAATTATTTTTTGAAATTGTTCAATTGCTATGAAAAAACGGACAAGCAAATCCACCGCGTAATCTTTGTCCAAACTCTAGTTTGATTCGTACATATTTTGCGCAACGATTAAGGCAAAGTTTTATTTTCGCCTTGCGCGATAGTTGCCAACGCGCCCCAAATTCCGTAGATACTAGGTCCTGCTACATAATATTGATCTCCGACAGTATTGTTCGTTTTGGTGTTTGGATTCCCGTGATTGATTGATTCTGTAACGAAGTGAACGGTGCCGTCGAAGAACAGGACATTGACTCCGCCGGTGTGTAAACTTGTTGCGGGAAAAAAACCTAATCGTACTTTGGGATTGGCTCCAGTAGTGAAATGCCTGACGCACGAGGGTGAATTCGGCGGCAAGTTCGCATTGTAACCTGAACGCGGAATCGGACCGTAGGTAAAAACATTGCCGCGAGCGGCTCCCTCCGTTGAATCAACCGCAGTACTTATATATTTCGTCCAATCCACCGCAGGATCAACTTGATTGATACATGTTTGCGGAGTAGGGGTGCCGGGAAGAGTATCGCCAGTCATAGTTAATCCGGCAACGCCGCCGAAGATACTTTTGCTAATAGGGCTTTCTGCGGAGACAGCTTCACTTGCAGCCATCGTGTTACTTGTGCCGTCTGTAATTTGATCGATTGTGTGCCAAAAATAGCCCGTCTCAGATTGGATACCCGGAGTAGTCGTGATCATAAAAGGAGCTCGGGCAAAATTATTAGGTGTCTGCGCATGAGTCACATTTGCAACCTGCGACACAAAATCTCCGCGACAAGTCATAATATTGCAACGAGCAATATCGTTTACAATGCCGGGCAGTGTTCCAGACGGATCAGAAGGGCAAAGCAGAAACGGAATAACTCCCTGCAAAACTTCATTATTATCCTCACTACCTATAAGACTCGGCGCGTCAACAACCGCCTCGAATCGCGCGGTCTGTTCCAAATACGGCAACATAAAAAACTGGCAACTGTAATTCCAGTCCGTCCCGTTACTCCGAACCACCCGCGCAGACGCAGCAGGCAAAGTATTGTATGTGTCATTGTAACCATGAATCGCTAATCCAAATTGACGTAAATGACTCGCGCATTGTATACGTCTTGACACTTCACGCGCCGCCAAAACTGCCGGAAGCAAAAGCGCAATCAAAACACTTATAATCGCAACAACAACCAAAAGCTCAACCAACGTAAAACCCGCAAACCAAGAAGAAGCCCGATTAGTTGACACAACAACCGGTCTTAACAAGAATTGTGATTCCAGACTAATTCCAGTTTTACGTCTAAATAACCCGCGATCCGCACCATGCCTGTCTATTTTAATATCTGTTAATTTGGCTTCCAAACTCATTTTTAATGTCTCCTCTAATTGAGGAAAATTGTTTTCTGTTTTCATTATTTTTTTAATTTTTAATTTTACTTCGTTCTGATTTTTCTTTGAAATGACATCCGCTAATGTTAGCGACGGTGGCGTTGCCCTTGC
Source organism: Planctomycetaceae bacterium (assembly GCA_031274045.1). Classification (GTDB taxonomy): domain Bacteria; phylum Planctomycetota; class Planctomycetia; order Pirellulales; family Thermoguttaceae; genus WRKP01. The sequence goes on from JAISQS010000348.1 coordinate 5,543, forward strand.
TATACCACACATCTTTCGATATCTTATTTTTTTAGAGAATACAGAATAAACAAAATATGCGAAACAAACGGAATTTTACCATCAACTCTTTTCGTTTATTTTGTATTTTTCGTATGTTTTGTATTCTCAAAAAACTTGTGTGGTATAACGAGGGCTTGCCCCCGAAGTTAGTTTTTAGGTAATGTATCTGCGGAATATCCGTCTTTGACTCAACCTCCTTTTTACCTGATTTTTCCTATAAACAAAACAACCTTAGTAGCCGTTGACAATAAAATTCCCAACGCCCCAAAGGGGCAACATAATCCAGCCCACCGCAACGCGGTGGGAATCGTGAAATTTTAATATCCAACGCCCTGAAAGGGCAATATAAAATAAATCGTGACCCACCGCGTTGCGGCGGACTAGAATATGTTGTCCTTTCAGGGCGATGGATATTGGAAAAATC
>JAISQS010000071.1 GCA_031274045.1 Planctomycetaceae bacterium
CCGCCAAACAACCCGAAAAAGAATACCGCCGAAACCGAACCGGCAATCCCCAACGGCACCGCCATCATAATAATCAACGGAGACGACCAGCTCTCATATTGAGCCGCAAGAATCAAAAACGCAAACAATATCGATATGCCGAAAAATACTAAAGCTTGCGAACCGGCACGTTTTTCTTGGAACGTGATACCTGTCCACGCATAGCTAAAACCATCCGGCAACTGCTTGCTAAGCTCCTCCATCTTCTCAACACCTTCACTCGTACTATGAAGCGGATGAACGATTCCGGTTAATGCCGCACTCGGAAATAAATTGTACCGCGTCAAAAGTTGCGGTCCCGAAATCTCGCGTACATTGACAAAGGAACTGAGCGGAACCATTGTGCCTTCGTTGTTACGCACTTTCAATGTATACACGTCGTTGACATTATCTCTGAATATACCTTCTGCTTGTACGTTGACGCGGTATGTTCGACCGAAAACGTTGAAGTCGTTTATGTACGCGGTTCCCAATGTTGACGCGAGTGCGGCGAAAACTTCCGTTAAATCTACGCCCATTCGTTTAACTTTTTCGCGGTCAATATCAAGGAATAGTCTTGGTGATCTTGGGTTGAATGGTGCCATTGTGTGGACAAATAGCGGCATTCCTCCTTCGACTTTTTCTTGTGACATTTTGTCTTTCAAATCTTCCGCAACCGACGCAACAACATTCGGTCCCACATCACGCTCGTCCAGCAAAACATACGAAACTCCTGTTGACATTCCTAATCCCATGATCGGCGGCGGTGTTGTCAAGGTGAACGCTGCTTCCGGCACTGCATATTTCAAATCCGCCTCCAAACGGCTAATAATCACAGACGGTTTCAATTCTTTCGCCTTGCGATCCTTCCAAGGGGCAAGACGTATGATAGCCATTCCGTGATTTGAGCCTGCACCGCTGAAAAAAGAAAAGCCGTTGATTAACATTGCGCTTTGAACGCCGCCGGAAATTATGTTGCCGTCTGCGTCTTTTTTGATAACGCGTTGTCGATCGATCATTTGTTCAACCAATTTCAGCGCAGCTCGTGTCCGTTCTTGCGACGCACCTTCGGGCAACTTTGTCTCAAGGAATATCGCGCCTTGATCTTCGTTGGGCAAGAAGCCGGACGGCAACGATTTCATTATATAGATCAAACCAAACACAAGCGTAAACCACAAAATTAACATCAATGGCGCAACAGAAATGAATCTCCTGACTGTTGCAAGATAGAACACGCGGAAGCCGTCAAAGAAAAAGTTGAAGACTCTGAATGGCAACAGACGCTTGCTTTTTGGCACGGACGGGCGGAGCAATATCGCGCAAAGCGACGGTGCCAACGTCAAACCGCAAATGCCGGATATACCAATCGCACCTGCAATTGTTAGGGCGAATTGTTGATAAAGTCTACCGACGATTCCTTGCATCATTGCGGTTGGTACGAACACTGCCATCATAACCAACACTGTTGCGACGACAGGTCCGATGACTTGTACCATTGATTTTTTTGCTGCGGTGATTCCGTCGAGATGCTCTTCGTCGATTATTCTTTGGGTGTTTTCAACAACAACAATCGCGTCGTCCACCACTATTCCGATTACAAGTATTAGCCCAAAGAGAGTCATTGTGTTGATTGAGAAACCGAACATTGACATCAGAAAGAACGTGCCGACGATTGAGACCGGAATGGTCAATGTCGGGATTAGCGCGGCTCGCCAATCTTGCAAAAACATGAACACGGTGAATACGACGAACGCCACGCACAAGATTAACGTTTCGGCAAATTCATCAACCGTAGCGGAGATGAAGTCTGTTGCGTTGAATGTTACTTCGCATTCTAGTCCTGCTCTTGAAAGTGAATCTTTGAGTGAGTTTAGTTCTTTTATGACGTTTCCGGCGACTTCGATGGCGTTCGCGCCGGAGCGAGGTGCGATAGCCATACCGGTTGACATTTTTCCGTTGTATCGGGATTCCATTGTGTAGTTTGCTGCGCCTAGTTCGACGCGGGCAATATCCTTCAACTTCACAACTTCACCGTTCCCCTCAACACGCAAGATTATATTCTCAAATTCAACAACCTCTTTCAATCTGCCCTTCGCGACAATTACCAAGTTCGTTTTTATTCCTTCCGGCACCGGCGACACTCCGATACGTCCTGCGGGGACTTGTACGTTTTGTTCGGCGATGGCGCGGTGAACGTCTTGAACGGAGATGGCGCGGGCAGCCATTATGTCTTCGTTGAGCCAGATTCTCATGCTGAAGTCGCGGTTGTCAAAAGTACGAACTTCGCCGACATCTTTGACTCGTGCAAGCCGATCTTTGATGTAGAGTGAAGCGTAGTTTGCCAAATACGGACCGCTTTTTGTTCCACCGCTCTGTGCAAGCAACGACTCTTCACCCGCAAGAACACCGCCGGCGTTATCGGTAGCTTTATTTGGGTTATCGTTACTTGGGGGCTTTTCAAAAAGGCTCAAGAAGCAGACAAAATTCGATGATCTCTTGTCAACACGTACACCGTTACGCCGTACTTCGTCGGGCAAGAGAGGTTCTGCGGCTTTGACGCGGTTTTGTACCAAGACAGATGCGATGTTGGGGTCAGTGCCGACTTCGAATGATACTGTGATGGACATTGTGCCGTCGCTGGTGCATTGTGTTTCCATGTAGATCATGTCGTCTACGCCGTTGAGTTGTTGCTCAAGCGGAATCGCGACTGTGTTCGCGACATCCTCAGCACTCGCGCCCGGGAAAGTGGCGTTGATCGCTATTGTGGGAGGCACAATATCGGGAAACTGTTCTATTGGCAAATTTGGCATTGAAACAATACCAAGAAGCGTGATCACTAAGCAAACCACGCAAGAAAAGATCGGGCGATCAATAAAAAAGTGTGAAAACATTTATACTTTTGAACTCTGCAAAAAAGAGTTATTGATTGTTTGATTGTTTAGTTGTACCGAAGCCGGAGTGGTGAAAAAGTCTATACGGTCAAGAAAATGGATTCATTCAATTTGCACGTCGTTTATGGCGGTGCCGGTTTCGACGTTTTTTTGCAAATATCCCAAATAATAAAAGACTGACTATATACTCTACACTCTCTCCAAAATTCTCAAATCAGCCGTTGCTGTATTGAGACTGATTCGGTTTGACGATTGCAAGCCGCACACGATACGCAACGCGCGCGGGACGAATATTGACAATGTTTATACGGGTTTGTGTGGATGTTGGGCAAATAAATTATGTATTATTGTGTTCGGTGTAATTCAAATTTCTCGTGTGAATTTCCTGACCCTCTCAACATTGGGCGGATAATAATATCACAATCAATCCCGATTTCAAGCGGTTCAACATTTTTGCAAAAAATAACCAAATAAACACAAAAGATAAACGATCACGAATATGAATATGAAATATGAATAACGTCATCATTGTAGGGGCGAGGCTTGCCCTCGTCCCAATGGATCGTGAAACGCATCGACAACGTAAGGTAGGCAACCAACCGCTTGACGACAACGTAAGGTGGGTAACCGACCGCTGGGCGGTTGCCCACCTTACGTTTGCCAATCCGTTTTGGCGTTCAGTTCAAACTTGTTCGGTTCTATTACGCACAGAGGCGGGCGGGACGCCCGCGTTCCAGTCCTTCGCCGCTTCGCGGCAATTGTCGGCTACGCCGACGAGTGACGGTTTGGTATATTAACACGTGTTCCGCCCCACTGTTTTCGGCTTGCTTCGCTCGCCGAAAATGCTATTCACCAAGAAAGCCCAGCGGTCGGTTGGCTACCTTACGATCACCAACCCGTTTTGGTGTTCCGTTCAA
>JAISQS010000087.1 GCA_031274045.1 Planctomycetaceae bacterium
TTGCTACCGACGAAATTGAGCGTTTTATGCGTTTGTGATCGTAAGGTGGGTAACCGACCGCCGGGCGGTTACGTCGGCGTACTCGCCGACAACAGGAGCGGAAAACGCATCGGCAAAACCAAAACGCCATACGTTTTGGGTGTTTTGGTTTTACCGATGCGTGTTCTGCCCCACTGTTTTCGGCGTGCTCCGCTCGCCGAAACCGCGATTCACCAAGTAAGCCCGGCGGTCGGGTGCCCACCTTACGATCACAAACGTATAAACCGCACCTTCTCGTCGGTAGCAAGCTACCGTCGCTAACGGCTAAATAGCAGCAGTAATAGAACAAGTCTAATGACAAACGCCGAATACCTGAAGCATTTGAAAAGTTGTTCAAAAAAATAGGCGACTCAATGGGAATGGAGGTTGACCGATGACTCAATCAAGTTTGACTCTGGCTCAGCGGAGAGTTGTTGAAAGTGATGCGGATGCGATATTGGTTCTTGCCAGTGCCGGTTGTGGTAAAACTCTTGTACTTACGGAACGTGTACGTTTCATTCTCGAGCGTGAGAGGAACGCTCATATTCTCGCGTTGACTTTCACAAATAAAGCCGCAGAGGAAATGGAGACCCGATTGACAAATAACATTCAAAATGTCCGGTCAAGAGCATTCATCGGAACGGTTCATAGTTTCTGTTTGGAAATGATTCGCAGAAGAGGTCATCTTATTGGTTATCCTGAAATGCCTCATATTTTTGAACGTGATGCAGACCGCTGTGAGTTACTTATTCAGGCAATCAAAATTTCAGGTTCATTGTTCAACTCGTTTCAACAAAAAAAAGAAAAGGAACAGAATAAATATGTAAATGACGTGATGCGAAATATCGGAATGCAAAAGAAAAATTTATTTTATTTTGGTAGTGAAGATAAAAATGACAAAGAAGTATCTTTGTTAATGCAAGAGTACAATAACTTGCTCGCATCTCAAAATGTAATTGATTATGATGACATTATTATTCTAGCTCACAGGATTCTTCTTGACTGTCCTAAAATTGCTGAATTGTACCGTAAACAATATCATTATATTTTGGTGGATGAAGCGCAAGATTTGAATTTTGCCCATTACGAGTTGATCAAAGCCATTTGCGGAACGGAGCATCGAAGAGTGATGATGGTTGGCGATCCTAATCAAGCAATTTATGGTTTTAACGGCTCGGATAAAAAATACATGTCGGAATATTTTCCAAAAGATTTTTCCGCAAAGGTAATAAAACTCAACGAAAATTTTCGCTCTACAAAAGCGATTCTTAAAGCGGCGAATTGCTTAGTTCCCAAGAATACGGTAAAGATAAAAACATCATTGGAAGGTAAATTTAAGATATGTCCTTTTCCAGACCAGGACAAGGAAGCCGATTGGATTGCAGAAAGTATTGGTTATTATATTGACAATGGACATCGTGATATTTTGGGCAAAGTTACTGAAAATCGTATTGCGGTTTTAGCTCGTACAAAATATGTTTTCCGTTCAATTGAAGAATCACTTACTCAAAAACGCATTGCTTATTTTGTCAAAAAGACGTTCGATACCGCAGATTTTGAGAGTGAGATTATTCGTATGTTTGATCTTGGTTTGCGGGTGATTGACAATCCGAAAGACCAACTCCACTTTAGGCAGTTATTAAATATTCTTAATTTGTCAGATAAAGATGTTAATATTTCCTCTCATAGTTCATTCACAAAACAATTGCGTTTAGTATCCAAACACATTCATGTTAATTCAAAAAAAGAAATATTTGATTTCTTGCAACAATCATGGAAACGTATTGAGGCGAACACCTCCGATTTTGCTGATGTACTTAATCAACTCAAAAACTATTTAGAAAGTAAAGATGAAAGTGAGCGGGATATAACTGCTCTTGAAGATGTCAATGAGTATCGCTCGCTGTGGGACAAATATAGCCGACAATTTGTTGAAAATTCCAGAACACTTTCGCATTTTCGCAGCCAAATAGCATTAGGAACAACGCATAGTACAAAAACACAATCAGGCGTAACGCTCGGAACAATTCATTCTGTTAAAGGACTTGAATTTGATATTGTTTTTCTTATGGGAATGAATGACGGCACGTTTCCTGATTACCGATCTGTTAATAACTCAAAGGCATTGGTAGAGGAAAAGAATAATATGTACGTTGCGATGACAAGAGCAAAACGATTGTTATTTATTACATACCCCAAATACAAAGAAATGCCTTGGGGTGACTACCACGAACAAGAACCCTCGCGTTTCCTAGCATTGATACAAAAATCGAAATAAATAATTTCTAGCCGTGCGGCGCGGCATGTTGTCGGCTTGCGCCGACGTTATTCACCAAGAAAGCCCGGCGGTCGGTTACCCACCTTACGTTTGCCAACCCGTTTTGGTGTTCCGTTCAAACTTGTTCGGTCCTATTACGCACAGAGGCGGGCGGGACGCCCGCGTTCCAGTCCGTCGCCGCTACGCGGTGAACTTGTGTGGTATAACGAGTCAGGATGCCCGCGTTCCAGTCCGCGCCGCTTCGCGGCAATTGTCGGCTACTCCGACGGGTGAAGGTTTGGAATATCAACACGATTCCCGCACCAATTTCGTCGGTAGCAAGCTACCGTCGCTAACGATTATTTTTGTGTGTATTAGACTTGTTCCACAACCCAAAACAAGTCACGATAGACTTGTTCAAAAACTGAATTTGAGGAGATTGGGTGATTTAGGTAGACAAAAAACAGGTTTTTTCACAATTTGTCCCTTGAA
>JAISQS010000145.1 GCA_031274045.1 Planctomycetaceae bacterium
AGGTTGAAATTTTTTATTGTCAATGGCTACTAAGGTTGTTTTGTTTAGGAAAAATCAGGTAAAAATAAGGTTGAGTTAAAGACGGATATTTCGCTGATACATTACCTAAAACTAACTTCGGGGGCAAGCCCCCGTCGCTAACAACTTCCCGACTAACGCCTGTTGTACTTTTTAAGTTTTGGAACAAGTCTAATGATAAATATCTCAAAACGGAAAAATATACTTGTTGTGTATTGTCTGTTTTTTGTTGTGAAATGAGGGAATTTTGCTTGGATGCGAATGGGTTTGTTTTGTTTGTATTTGAGCTTTTGTTGTGGATAATCCCCCTATGTTCAAATCAGAAAATGCGTGTTAGAATAGCTTGCGTTTTTTTATTTTCCAATAAGTTTAGGTCTCGTAGTATTTTTTATTCCTGACGAATTATGTTTAATTATATTTTTTGAAAGTTGTCAGGTGCTTTTATATTTTTTGGTACATTCGGCGATTGGCAAATTTGTTTGGAAAGACTTAAACGGACTTACATTTTATTTGTACAATGTTTTCGTAAGCTCTGCTTTTGGCTTATTGTTTACCCTGTATGTATGTCTTCTCATTTAATTGAATAATTTATAGGGTATTATTCGGAGGGGGCGATTAACCTTTTAACTTGATTACCATTATGGGACTATTGATACTTAGAAGTTTGTTTGTTGTGGTTGCCAGCGGTGTTGGTTATACGTTGATGACATCCGGCATGTTCCACACGCAATACGCTTACATGTTTATTCCGGCAATGATCGTTTGGGCATTGATGATAATTACGACAGACATGTTGATTTCCAAGAAGCGGGTGGATTGGCTTTCGTCGATTTACTTTGGGATGCTTGTTGGTTTGCTTTTGACGGCTGCGGTTGGGTTTGCTATTTCGCCGCTTTTTCCGCAAGATGCCGGTCCTACGGGACAGACTAATGTGATATTGGTTGTCGGGATTACGCTCTGTTATGTTTGTACAAGTTTCTTGTTGCAGACAAAAGATGATTTCCGTTTCATTATCCCTTATGTTGAGTTTAGAAAGAATCTCAAAGGGAATTGTCCGTTGGTTTTGGACACGAGTGTTGTGATTGACGGGCGGATAGCGGATGTTATAGAGACGATGATAGTTGACAGCCGTTTGGTTATGCCGCGATTTGCGATAAATGAGTTGCAACGTATCGCGGATAGTTCGGATCGCGGTCGCCGAACGCGAGGTCGGCGCGGGCTCGACATATTGAATAGGTTGCAAAAAATGAAAGGAGTGGATGTTCAAATTGACGAGACGGAGTTGCCGGAATTTCGCGGGCAGCCGGTCGATTTGAAACTCATCACTCTCGCAAAACACCTCGAAGGCAAACTTGTCACCAATGATTACAATTTAAATAAAGTTGCCAAAATTCATGGAGTTGACGTGATCAATTTGAACGATCTCGCCAACGCAATGAAACCGGTGTTTTTGCCCGGAGAGAGATTATTTGTCGATATTGTCAAGAGCGGCGAAGAGCCTGCACAAGGAATCGGATATCTCGACGATGGGACAATGGTTGTGGTTGACAACGGGCGTGAGCATGTTGGGGAAAGGGTTGAGGTTACGGTTACGAGTGTGTTGCAGACGAGTGCCGGACGAATGATATTCGGCAGATACGAAAGTACCACAAAAAAACTCTCAGGAACAACTGTGCTGATTGACGGTGTCGCGACAATTGTACCACCGGCAAACAACACAAATGACGACCAACAAGACACCACAAACCAACAACCACAAAACCAAACGCAACAACCCGCTCCACAACAACCATACCCAAAATCACAATACTCAAATTACAAAAAACGATTGTGATCAAATTGTGATCAACTCGGCTAAATCCTAACGCAACCCAAAAATTTAACCACAGAGAACGCGAGTAAAAACAGAAAAAAAGTTAGTTTTTTTCTGCACTCGCTGATCTCTGTGGTTATTTTATTTTAAACGTAAATTTGTCCATCAGTGCGTACGCAAATATTGCGGATGCTTTGTAAAGAGCGATTTGCTACAGATGACCCCGCGCGTATGGATTGCACCTGCCGGCTAAAATAATGACAACGCGCATAAAACAAATAAAAAGAGTGCCAAATTGATATAAAGCTCTGGTATTTTATAGCCGCAGTAGGATAGAATGCGCAACGAAATCACATACAACAAAAAGTAACCAAAGTCTACAATTAAAACGGCAAGCCTATATGTATCAAACAGGTAGAGATAATTGTATTTATCGTAAGGACAAATCATGCTCATGTATGGATAGTATAGAGGTCGGAAATATGGTAACACCGTAATAAAACATAACAAACTAAATATAAATATTTGCCCACAAGTAGAGAAACATTTCAACTCTTTCATATTTGCGGTCTCCAATCGGAAATCTGCCCGATTTAATTTTTGTTGTTTTGATTCATTGATTTGATCTTTATAATTTTTATAAAATACATATTAGACTTGTTTCAAAAGTTGAAAAAAGTGTCCCGCGAATGCTTGCACTCGATCTCTAAAAACTAAAAATAAAAGGCTCTTTTATATTTGTTTGTTGGTGTACTAACATGAAGTAATAAAATAGTTTTTGCAAAACCAAACCGCAACTGGTAACCAATTTCCCCTCCCTTAATAACCAACGCCCCCACAC
>JAISQS010000157.1 GCA_031274045.1 Planctomycetaceae bacterium
ACGCGCGTTTTGGTGTGGAACATTGAGAAGCCGTCGCAATGTTTTGACGTGAACGCGAAAGCCTGAATGCCGGAACGTTTGAAAAAGTCCATCCATTCCTGAGCGTCGAATCCGACGGGATTGAATGTTTTGTACAATTCGTTGTACTCCGTCTTTTTTTCATTCGACATCGACAAATAAGGCGTAGACGCATTAATTTCCCACTTGGAATAAACGCCCCAATGAATCCGTATCGAAAATTTGATGTCGCGGAACGCTTCGTGCGCCGCTTCGGAAGCGTGAACGTAATCGGCATCGGGGATGTCTTCGACGTATGTTTTGACCGGCTGATAATGCGCGTCGGACTTCGGCAACTTGATCCCGCGAGCGCGATCTTTTTGGGCAAGTTCCGACAACGAATCAGACAAAATATCTGACGGCTCATCCGCAGCAACTTGTTGCAATAACGGCGCAACAGCCGCCCCCGCAACTGTTGCACCGGTCGTCAATAAAAATTGACGGCGTGTGTTAAGCGTATTCATAAAAATTATTTTTTTGCAATGTTAAAGTTAAAAAATCAGAAGTTAAAAATACCTTCCGGCACCCCATCCGAATTATTGTTGGTCAATTTGATTTTGTGATGATAAAAAGCCGGTGTCCCCCAACACTCCAACCAACCAAACGACGTTAAATCACATTTATCTTCTTCCCACGCTTTTTGTGGTACGGTTTTGTTGTCGGGATAATCTGTCGGCATTCTATAAGCATTGATGTCGGTACCATCACCAATATCATCTTTGGTTGCTAATTGATGATAAACTGTATAAAGATGAATTTGCGGATCAAATTCCACTCCGGTCAATGCCGCAATAATACGGCAACGAAGATAAGCTCCATGAAATTGCTTCGCGGCATCAACCCAATTGCCAAAATCTTTTGCAATCTTCTTTTTCAATTCAAAAATATGGAGACGATAATGCGTGTCACTGATTTTTTCCCAAATGACTCCATCCGCACATCTTTTATGCTTCTTCAACAGAAACGCAATATTATCATTTGACAAGTTGATTCGGCAAGAGTTTTGAGGAACTGTTACTCTCAACTTCATCTTTCCGTATTTTTCGTACTCTTCGATGAGATATTCGCAATTCTCTGTAACCGGAGTAAAAATACCATCAATAATGAACAACAAATCAAGCGGCATAGTAAAAGAGTTTGTTATATAATTTTTCTTTTAGCGTTTTCTTCGTCAACATCTATTTGGAACGCCCATACTTGATCTCGTATTTCTCTGATTGCTTCGCCGAATGTCGGTACACTGAATCCATTGTAATTACACGTCAACGGTATCACATCTGTCAGATGATCTTGTGAATCGTTAAATTGATACATTCGTATTTTGTCGGGCGAGATGATGTCTTCATTTATGAAACCGTATTCTTTGGCAAGCTCTTGACCGTCGTCGCGGTTTGCCAGTTTAATCATGTTGTTGATGTGTTGAATAATTAAATCGCTGTGTGTTGAGACGAGAACAGAGCTGATCGAATTGGCAAGGCGAATCAAGACCTGCGCCATTTTCCATTGCAATTCAGGATGTAACGACATTTCAGGCTCCTCGATAATACAACGATTTCCAATATTGTCATATTTCAAGCAGGCTAAAAACGGAGCAATTTCCGTTACAATACTCGATGACAGATACATTGGAAGGTATTCGTTGAGTCCTTCAGGACGATACATAATGTCTTGTATTGGTGTATCGGTCAAAGTGATTTGACCATGAATCAAATACTTTTCAATAAACTCGACAATCGAATCGGCATTGCCGGGATTTTTGCCGATTCGTTTTCTTTTATTTTTGTCAAAACCTGCAAGGAGTTGAAGAAACGAAACTTGCGGTGTTGTTAAAAGATAGTCTTCTTTACTTTTTTGACGAGAAATAAATCGTTTGTCGAGTGATTCGCCGATAACAGAACGATATGTCAACAAAAAACCTGTTCTTGATGCCGGAAAAAAAGATGTTGTCCATCCTTTCAAAAAGATTAAAAGATACATAAAAATTAAAATACGTAACTCGCCATCATAATTACCTTGACATGTTTTAGCAACAATACCACCCGTGAACAATACATTTTTTCCATTTCGCTCGATAAATAATTCAATAGTAAGTTCGTCACTGGCATTGGTATCCTCTTTTTTAATCTGGTTAACTTTGATATTCATTACAAGTGATAATTTTTCATCATAGGGAATATCCAAATCAATATGCCCTATATCCGTACTTGAATTAAAGACTGTATCAATCAATCGTTTTTTACTTCTGTCCAAAAATTTATTGATGTATTGGACGATTTGTTGATGATCTTCTTTTTGAATTTTCTTGATATAGTTCCCCGTACCTTGTTTTATGCATTCACATATCCAATGATTCTGGTTTTGTAACCAATCTATTTTAATATCGGTTAGATTTGGATGGGATTGAAAATCTAAATAGAGACTATAGTCAACAAGTCCCCAAACCAACGACGCAAGATAACTTTTCCCGCTATTATTATCACCGACAAAAAGCGTTAACGGAGCAAGCTCAATATCCGCCTTGCGAATCCGAGCAAAATTTTCAACATGAAGCGTAATGTAATCAGACATGATAATATTTTTATATTTTAAATTTTATATTTTGTTGCGCACAAATACACGAAGGACACAATGGACACAAATATTCCGATTCCAAACTTGTCACAATTTTCTGTGATGATTTATTTTTATATTTATAGGCTCTTTTATCGTTTCTTGTTGACGTGTTAAAATAAAGCATAAATGCGAGTTACAATAAATTATCACCCTGCATTGCATAAAAAACCAATCAACATTACTCAAACCAATTCGCAACTGGTTATCAGGTTCCCCCTCCCTTAATAACCAACGAAACCGCCATACCGCTCCCCCTTATCCCTTATCCCCTTATTTGTTACAGATAAAGTTCGCGGTCACGACACAACCCAAACAATAAGGGATAAGGGCGCGTAATGGAGGGAACTTCGTTGTTATTAAGGGTGAGGAAATTGATCACAAGTTGCGGTTCAGTTTTGCAAAAAACTCTTTTATTATTTCATGTTAGCTCGCCAACAAAAAAATATAACAGAACCAAATTTAATATATTTAATATGAGGATTGATTCATTTACAGGTAGATGTCGGGACGCAATTCAACGCTTAGTCCGGCGTGAGAATCTTTTATCGGAAGAGGTAGAATCGCTTTTTGATCTGGTTTTTTCAGAATCGGCGGCGAGTGATAAGGTTGAATTGACTTATGAGGAGTCGGTATTATTTTCAGGTTTTTTGGTTGCTTTATCTTGCAAAGGTGAGACGGTTCAGGAGCTTGTTGGTGCGGCGCGTAGTCTTCGGCATCATGCGTGCAAGATTCAGGTGATTGGTTCACCGATAGTTGATATTGTCGGCACCGGCGGTGATTCACTTCATACGATCAATGTTTCTACCGCGTCATCTTTTGTGATTGCCGGTGCAGGTTTAGTTGTGGCAAAACACGGCAACCGCGCTGTCTCAAGCAGAAGCGGAAGCGCAGATGTTTTGGAAGCGTGCGGAGTCAATTTGTCTTTGTTGCCGGAACAAGTTGAGGAGTTGATTGCCGAGATCGGAATCGGTTTTTTGTTCGCGCAAAAATTCCATCCGGCAATGCGGCGAGTTGCCAACGTCAGAAAAAATCTGGGCATAAGAACGCTCTTCAATTTACTTGGTCCGTTGACTAATCCGGCAGGTGCAAGTTGTGTGTTGCTTGGCGTGTATGATCCGAAATTGACCGAGATGTTTGCAAGCGTCTTGAGGGAACTAGGATGCAGGCGGGCAATGATCGTATACGGCTACGACGGAATGGACGAATTAACCCTAACAACAAGAAGCCGAGTAACACAATACTTCAACGGACAATTCAAAACATACGACTTGTTCCCCGAACTCTATTTTGACGGCGAACTCGCAAACGCAGACGAACTAAAAGGAGGAGATGCCAAAGAAAACGCAGAAATATTAAAAGGGATTTTGTCAGGAAAAATTTCAGGCGGCAAAAGGAACATCGTATTACTAAACAGTGCCGCCGCCCTCGTCTGCGCCGAAAAAGCAGACACAATCGAACAAGGAATAAAATTAGCCGCCAAATCAATCGACTCAAAAAATGCACTAGAAAAACTACAACTACTGATCGAAAAATCAAACACAAAATAATAGACTTGTTCCACAACCCAAAACAAGTCACGATAGACTTGTTCAAAAACCGAATTTGAGGAGATTGGGTGATTTAGATAGACAAAAAACAGGTTTTTTCACAATTTGTCCCTTGAATTTGCAAGTTACGGAACAAGTCTAATATATCAGCGAAATATTTTTTCTGGAAAAACTGCAATTGTGGTAAATAATTTTCCTGA
>JAISQS010000203.1 GCA_031274045.1 Planctomycetaceae bacterium
GTTCGTTGGACATGGAATTGTTGTTGAAAGAGTTTCAAAAATTTTGGCGAAAACATTCGGATGTGTGGGCGTTGACATCGGATTATACTGAGGCGTTTCCGCATTTATTGCTGATGGCTTTTTTGCAACGAATTACAAACGGTAACGGTCGAATTGAACGAGAGTATGCGGCTGGTCGCGGGCGTATGGATTTGTTTATTGAATATGAGGGGCAATCATACATCATCGAGATAAAACTTATTCATGATTACGACACGTTAAAGGCAGTCAAAAAAGAAGGTCTTGAACAAATCCTTGAGTATCGTAACAAATTTGACAAAACGATTCCTTGTTATCTGATCATTTTCGACAGGCGCAGTGAGGACAAAAAATTACCTTGGGGAAAGCGGATTACTTGGAATATTGAAAACGGAGTTGTTGTTATAGGATGTTGAATTATGCTATAACGACAACGTAAAAAAGATACTTTTTATATTTTGGGAGTTCTGTTTGCTTCGTGCGTGGTCTTTTCGCTTGCCCTCGACTCTTTGTACACAACAAAAAGTAAATATAACCCTGATGGTAACGGAATAATTTACAGGGTATTCTTTGGTCTGGATTCTCTGCATAAACGTACAAAAATAATTGCTAGTATGATTCCGATGCTTGAAATTATACAACCTAACTTGATTAACGGCGGATCGTATATCATTGTTATTTGATGTTTTCCTTTTGTTAGGTTGACGGCGCGGAAGATTTTTCGGACTTGTTTTATTTGGATTTCTTTCTTGCCGTCATAAGCTCGCCAGCCTGACCAATATTGCTCCGGTAATACAACTTGCGAATTACCTTCTGTAACCTCCACATTAAATATTATCCGATTCGGCTCGTACAAAATATAATCACAACAAACCGGATTTCTTAACCGCCAAATAGATACCAAATCAGATACCGCAACAGAACACACATCACCAACACCACCTAACTCATCACGAATATTCTTTGACTCAATGTCAATCTTGTCGGCATCGAAATTAGGACTACACGCAAAAGAATTTGACTCCGCGATAATATACCGCACACCAAGTTGCTCCAAATGAAACGCAAATAACTCCGAAGATAAACTTTCATCCGCAAACCGACTCTCCGTTTCAAGTTGTAATATTGCCGAATAATAGTCAGCCGGCATCATCGCACCACGAACATTCACCACACCAAAACGATAAAAAAGCGGATAACGCGGCAACAACGTCAATTGCTCAAAATCCATAATTTCAGAAACACGATTCAACGACAACTCATTTTTAAAATGAGACGGATAAGGAATATTGAAACGATAAATCCTAATCGGCATGTTGCTGTTGCTGTTACTACTGCTGCTATTGTTGTTGAAAGCCGATACGTTCGTTTTGTTTTTAGCCGTTTGCAAATGATTGTCCGACTTGATCAAATCAGCAACAGACGATTCCAATGAGTTACTCCCAAGTGGAATCGAAATTAACAGCCGATTTTGCGCAACGAAAAGATCAACCGCCAAAAGAACAATCAATAACCAACCAAAGAAAAAACGCCGCGAACGATTATTACGCCAAATAAATTTTTTTGCAAAATCAATTTGACGACGACCGATCAGAATATAATAGAATAACTCAAATAGGATAAGTATTATCGTTACAATAATAATTGAGCGAATCAGATTTATTGTTGCTGACGCGGAATCAAATAAACCAAACAGCGGATGATTCGCCCCGTGCAATCCGACACTTAAAATTACAGTGCCAAACGCGATTTGAATTATCACAGCAAGACGTAACCCAAACCGCACCAGTCGTGAAAATCTTGTACAACTTCGCAACCAATCAAAACCGACAGCCGCAAAAAATATAAACATCAGAGACGCAACCGTGAATAATTTTGCCGGATACCGGAATGAATTGTACGCGGGCAAAAGCCTAAATAAATCGTAAATTAAAAACCTACTGCCAAAACCCGCAAACAAAAAAAGTATAAACAATATAAATATTGAAAACTTGAATCTATGGCGTTTCATTGCTTTCAATTGACCGTTTTTAATCGCCGATGTTATTGAGATACACATAAAAATTATCGCACAAATTGCAAATATTGCAGGCAACAACCCGATATAAATTGACGATGTCCAGATACTTTTTTCATTCCAAAATAACGCCGGTAGATATGTATTGACAGGGAATAATCCGCCCCCCATCACCGCAAAAAAAATCTCAAATACACGACCAAAAGGAAGCGAAAAATTATTCACAAAAAAATCATGATCCACAATCACTCTGTCGGATTTTTGCCATAATTCTATTGACGGAAGAATCTGTATTGCCGAAAACATAAACGCAAATAAACCGGAAAGCAAAAAACAGATAATCGTCCCCAACTTATACCGCAAAGAAAACAGAAAAATTATCAATGCACAAATTACAGCGTTGTAAGCCGTTTGCGGATCGCCGCCAAGTACCATCATCGAAAGCGTAAATGCCAACGCAATAATATTGATCGGGGAACAGACAAATTGCTCGCAGCTCTTTTTTTGTGATAACGTAATTTGCGCCGCGTCAGTTTGTGCTGTGTCAATTTTACAATGATTGATATCAACTTTGCCATCATTGCTATCACAATATCGTTGCGCTAATGTAGTCTTGCCGGATCGAAATTCAAACTTGCGCCGATACGTTATCACGATAATTTGCCTTAACGCCTCCGGTAACCATGCAGCACCAATCAGAAACGGCAGATTGTTAAATTGGAACAAGACTGCACCGCTCAATGAATAACTCAACGCGGCAAACGTTGCGGCGTTGCGGGACATTTGATTGATGCGGATGAATCTGTAGCACGTGATCAACGCGAGAAAAATATGAAACGCAACAAGAAACAAATACGCCAAATCACGATTAACTCCAATAGTTGCAGCAAGAACAGCAATTAACATCACAGGATAAAAACAGAGCGATGTCGGATCGGCGGCAAAAGGTTGACCAAGATTTTCATAGGGATTCCAAAGCGGAAACCGACCCAATGCCGCCTCGTCACAGATATACCAAAACAACGGACGATAAAAATGACCGCCATCACGAAACGCCGGAACACCAAAACCGGAACTCACACACAAAAATAAAAAAATTACCACAATCAAAAAAATATGATTGATTCGCATTCAGCGTCCCCGTATTCCAAGTTTTAATAATATGAAGATGGCATCAATTGCTTCCTTTTTATTGATTTTTGACGAACCAAATCGCCGCTCAACAAAAATGATTGGTACTTCGGTAATTGTTGCGCCTTGTTTTTTTAAGCGGAACAAGAACTCCTCCATAAAAGAATATCCATTCGATATTATCAAACTTCTATCAAAATTTTTCAGCTTTTCTAATTTGTAACAACGAAACGAACCGCTGTTATCTTTGGTTTTCAGACCGAGCATAAGTTTTGCGAAAAGATTGATAGCATAACTCATCCAACGTCTGTGCATTGCCCATCCTTCGACTCCGCCGCCTTTGATGTATCGCGATCCGATGACTACATCGTAACCGTTTGGCGGTTCGTTTGCTTTTTGCCGCAATGCTTGTATAAATTTTGGCGGGTGGCTCAAATCCGCATCCATATTGATCAAGAACTCATAATCGTTTTTGACAGCGTATTCAATTGCATCAAGAATCGCCGTACCAAGTCCCAGCTTGCCCGCACGCTTTAACAACTTCAATCGCGGCTCCGTCCGTTGATGTTCCAACACCCAATCAGCCGTACCATCAGGCGAATTATCATCAACAACCAAGATGTCAACATCCGGCGCATACTCAAATATCTCACGCACAATTATCGGCATATTTTCAAGCTCATTGTAAGTCGCAAGCGAAATCAATGTCCGCCCAAGACTACGACTCGGTTCTTCTTTTTCTTTTAATTCTGACATAATATTATTGATTTTTTATGCTATTGTTTTGGTGTGTTGAATAGTTTGTAAGTTATCGCAGCGATTATTTTTTACGGTATTGTTTTAGAATTTTGCAAGTTATCTCTC
Source organism: Planctomycetaceae bacterium (assembly GCA_031274045.1). Lineage (GTDB taxonomy): Bacteria > Planctomycetota > Planctomycetia > Pirellulales > Thermoguttaceae > WRKP01. The sequence goes on from JAISQS010000203.1 coordinate 4,031, forward strand.
ATTCTCCAAAGTGACGGTGTTAGTATTGCGTTTATTCTGAATGTTAGTGTTTTGGAGTTGTTTGTGAATTTTGTGGTTGCGTTTATTCTTGCGTTTTGGCTTGTGTTTTCTGCGATGGTTTTTAGTTGTGTGAAGCGATTTGGGTTACCTGATTTTGCGTAGGATTTGCCTAATTCGTATGCGGAGAAGACAAAAAACATATCGTACACGGGCAACGTTTTCTCCACTCCGGCTATCGCGTCCAAAAAACGCCGTTCCTGCTCAACACGATCACCGGCATCACAAACCGAATAACAAACCGCATCACCACGAACCGCAAGCAATATACTCAAACCATCACCACGCAACTTGTCCAACACCAAAAATCCAATCGGCGAACTCCGCAATAATTCCGATAACTTTACCGATACACTCGTCAACTTAAATCCATAATCCTGACGATAATCTTTTCGCACATTCGCCGCGTAGAGATCGGGAAATTCCTTTGACATCTGCGAAAAAGTAAGGTCAAACGCTTTTTGAAATCGTTCCCCTTCTGTGATTTTGAATGCGCCGATGAGTCCTTGTTCGTCTGACCATGTTGTTGCAATATCGAATTTACCGTTACGAATTGATCCGAGCAACCCCCAGTAATAACAGACTCCGATACGCCGCAACATAATCTCAAACTTGCGAAACTCACTCAACTTCTCTCTCGCCCCGACATCGCCGCCGCCAACATCACCATCCTCAATAATCTTCAATTCAGGTAAGTACAATTCACCCGAAACATCCAAGCCGTCATTTTTCGTTTCAATAATTCCCGTTTCGCCGGACACATTATTTTTGGACACAGTATTTTTGTTCGTTGGGTTATTTTGTGTTGCGGGTTTATTTGATTTTAGTTCGTTTCGTTCTTGTGCGGTCAAGAGATGTTGTCCGATGGTTTCGTCGAGTATTATTTCGTATTGAGTTTTTTCAAGTTGAGTAAGGTGTAGAGCAAAGTGAGTTCCAAAGATTGCGTTTTCGGGAACGTAAAAAGAGTGGAATGGGCTTGTGACGTTTTGGCGTTGTTGGAGTATTTTTTCTTTTTCGGTGTTTTGTTTTACGATTTCGATTTGTTTGATGACGTAGTCGTTATTTTCTTCGTCGTAAAAGAAGGAGTATTCGAGGAAGTCCGATTGTTCTGCAATTGATCTGATTTGTCCGATTGAGAGTCGTGTTGTTGCTTTTTCGATAACGGTCTCTGCTTTTGACAAAGCCTCAATTTCAGCCAACGACAATGCCGCGCGGGTGGAGAGTTGCGGTAGGTTTGTCAGGTCGAAGCGGGCGGTGAAGATTGTATTTTTTTCTTTTTGTGCGGGGAGAAGTTGTGTCGGGTTGTCGGGCAAGCTGTCAAGTTGTAATTCTGTTGCAATAAAAACCCAGCCGTTATGTTTCTGTACGTAAAGCCGCCCGAGCGGCCAGCGTATCAAATCTTGTTTTATCGCGTATCGACCGTCTTCAAGTTTCTCAATATAACCCCCCTCCAACTTTTGAAAAATTTTACTGTCGGCATTGAGCGGCATGAAAGCAAGCGGATAATATAGCAAGCCGTCCGTTTGCAAAATTAGACCAAAAGGTTGTTTTGTGTCGAAATATTTGTTGACAAATTCCTCGTAGATTTTCAAAAAAGTATCAAGCACAATCGGCTCTTCTTGATTGCCGCGATCTTGCCGTATCTTCTCCGCAACAGTACGCGACACCCGCTTAAATTCAGCAAAACTAGTGAGCGAAACAACTATCACCGGTTTTAATTCCTGACCGTTATTTGAGAACAGGTTGATTGTTTTTATTGCCCGTTCAATCAATCGGTTCTCTTTGCCTTTCGTATTTCTCGTGTCATTTTCGTACAATAAATCGTTGTCAATTTTATTATTCTTTTTTGCGTCTGTGTTATTGTTATTATTTTCGTTACCGACCCGATATGGTTCGTTTTTTTCCGCGTCCAAAATGCGTCGAATCAAACGCCGTATCGGTTGAGCCGAAACCGATTCCGCCAACTCCGAAAAAATAAACAACACAAAAATTACCATCAATAAATTTATAACCTTCATTTTTTTATCTCCTAAATTAAAAAAACATCTTTATATTTTTATGTGTGTTCTTTGTGCCTTCATGCACAACAAAAAAAGGTTTCGCACAAAGGCGCAAAGAACACGAAGGAAGAGAATTTAATTTTATTTTTGTACGTGCTTTCTTTGTGTTTTTTGTGCCTCCGTGTGCAACAAAAAAGTTGCGTACAAAGGCGCAAAGAACACGAATGGAGAGAATTTAATTTTATGATTGCCGGAAGTATCTTACCAATATAATTTGTAGTCGTTGATTGATTCGTAGATGTTTTTGTAATTGTAGTCCGGCTCGTCGATGGCAAAACGATCATTTTGCAATGTTAGAGATTGTATCCAACGTTGATGATAATCTACCGCAACAACAACCGCATAGATCATCGCAACAATCGAAACAATAGTCACCACCAACAACCAACCATTCACAACAGAAACAAGATCATTATTCCTGATTGCTTGTTGAACGTTTTGGTTTTTGTGTATGTCGTCTTGGTCAATATGATGCGGCGGTTGTTTTGCGTGTGTGGCGTGCGGGTTTGTTGCGGAGTTTGAGTTTGGTTGGCTGGGTTTATCTGTCAAGAGAGCTTGCGGCAATGACGACAAATCGGGCGTTAAATTTGTAGGCGGATCCGGACGTTCGGCAAGCGGATCGGACAACGATTGAGTTCGGATAATGTCGGTATTATGTTGATTGGTATCTGTTTTATCGGCAGCAATATTGTTGTTATTTTTATCGTTGCTGTTGCTGTTAATGTTGCTGTTGTTGTTAATGTTATAGTTGCTTGGCTCGTTGACGTTTGACTTGTTGCCGTTTGACTCTCTGTTGTAGCCGGCGTGTTGAATGATCTTTGTTGGAGAGTTTTCAATTTTGTCATCTTCGTTACGCAATTTTGTAGACACAGTAGACGTATTCGGCGAACTGTTCGCAACGGTTTTTTTGGGCAAATGATGACTTGCTATTGCCGGTTGTTCTGCAAGTATCCCGCGCAACTCGTTTCCAAATTGGAGTTCGTTGTCGAGAGTAAATTGACTTTCGGGTTTTTTGATCACAACGGAAACCGACTCGTTTGCGCCGTTCTCGTGTGTGCCGTTCTTTGTGATATTGTCAGACGAATGCGGCGCTGGGGTGCGTTGCGTTTGCGAGGAAGATGACGGGAACGGCAAAGGCACAAGCCTCTTGCCGGTATACGCCGCAGAATCGGACGCAACCGCCGCCAAACTTGAAAAACACAAACAAAGACCAACCAATACAAAAACCGTAATCGTAAAAGTCCGGCTTAAAAAACCGATAAAATTTTTTGTCATCATAATCACATATATAATGGTAAGAGTTTAAATTTCCAGCCGCAAAAAAATATTGATCATTTTGCGGCTAATTGTAACGTTAAGTTTGTCGAGTGAACAGTCGGCAATTTTTAAACCGTTTGCTGTTGAAGTTCGCGGACTCGCGTTGTTGGTAGTATGCGGACTCGTGTTGTTGGTTTGTATGGGTTTGTGTGCGGCGGCTTTCAATTTGATTTTGGCGAATGCGATGTAAATTCCGCGCAACAATTTTCTGTTTCCCAAAATTGCACTGACGTAACCGGCAAGTTTAATATTTCGCATTGCCGGAAGATTGCTGCCGCGAGATTTTCCGCTGTCGGGTTGTCTCGCAAAACAAAAACCGGCTCGCCGATCTGTTCAAGCAACTTTACCAAAGGATCGTTTTTGCAAAGGATCATTTTGTGGTCGAAATTTTCGTTGAGCCATCTTCCGATAGTCTGTTTGATTTTATTGAAGTCTATCAACATTCCGTTTTGGTCTAATTTATTATTTTGCAGAGTGATTTTTACGTTTGCGTTGTGTCCGTGCGGGTGTGAACATTTGCCGTCGTAATTTAGCAGCCGGTGTCCGTAGCAAAAAGTAAATTTACGCGAAACAGTAAAAGTGTTGACTGTTTTTTTTGCAATCATGTTAATTGCCTGTTCTGTTTTGGGATTTCGTTCAATGAAATTTTACTGATTATTTCGTTTTTTGTGGGGTTTACATTTGACGGTAAACTTCCGATTTATCGTGACAATGAAATGGTCAAATATCATAACGTAGGGCAACACTCTAGTACTGCTGTAATTTAAATTTTTGTAATGAATTTAGTGATTTAAATTATCGTTTGCGTATTAGCACCGAAGGGGCGGCAAGCATTAGCACGGGGCATCGCCCCGTGAATCGGAATCGCCATATATTCCAGCCCTGTAAGGGCGCAAGCCGTTACGTGTTTTGCTTTCGCCCTTACAGGGCTAATAAATTTTATTATCACCGGTTCACGGGGCGATGCCCCGTGCTAATGCTTTCGCCCTTTCAGGGCTATAAATCAATAAAATCATGCCCCACAAAAAACGAAATAATCAGAAATTTTAATCTGTCAGTATTTTAATCTGTGATTTAATCTGTATTTTAATCCGTGATTTTAATCTGTAAAAAAATGAAAAGTGTGGTCGTATGTTTTTTTGTACGAAAAATGTGATGTTGGTTTTATGATTGTTTTATGGTTGTGAGATATGCTGGTTGTTGGTGTGATTTTGTTTTTATTGAATAGCAAAAGAACTGTCCTTACGTTGTGTACAAAAAAATATTTGGTTTATTTGTTGTATTTTTTTTGCGAGTGGATTTGTGTGTATATCCTTTATTTTCAAGGCTGGCGGGCTGTTTTTTATTTTGTTTATTTGTGATAATTTTTTTGATTGATGAATTTTTTTAGTTGCTAGTCTTGCCTTGTTATTGATGTGTTGCTAGAATACGGGCAGTTTTGTTGATTGTGTGTTTCGACAAATTGTACTGACTGTGGATTGGTATATCAATAACATGTATCTGTTTCAAACTGACAAAATTTGGACGGTGCTGGCTCCGGCTAAGTTGAATCTTTTTTTTGAGGTGCATGGGAAACGTTCCGATGGGTTTCATGAAATTACGTCGCTTGCGGTTCCGATTAGGTTGTTTGATGTGCTGAGATTTGAGGTATTGCCGTTTGGTCGGGGGGTTGAGTTTTCCTGTCTTGGCGGTGGTGCGGATGTTCCGCAGGATAGCCGCAATATTGTCGTGCGGGCAATAGAGCTTTTTCGTAATCGATTTGGAATAGGTGAAGGTATTCGGGTGAATTTATTTAAGCGTATACCTTCGCAAGCTGGACTTGGAGGCGGTTCGAGTGACGCGGTAGCGGCACTTGTTGCGGCTTGTAAGGTTTGGTCAAAGGAGATTTCGCGGGAAGAGTTATTGTCGATAGCAACAGAACTCGGTAGTGATTGTCCGTTGTTTTTGCAAGACGGCGCGTCAATTGCTTACGGGCGTGGTGAAAGAGTAGAGTCGGTGTTGCGAATGCCGAAATTGCATTTTGTATTATTCAAGCCTGCGGAAGGTTTATCGACCGCAGAGGTATATTCAAAGTGCATGAAGGTACATGACGGCAATTTCCACGATGTCGGTGAAGCGGCGGTTTCGTTTGAGACCGGTGAGCCAGTGCGAATAAGTCGCCGGTTGTTTAATCGGCTGGAGGCTCCGGCAGCAGAAATTTGGACACGGTTTGGTGAAATAAAGAGTCGTCTTGAGCGGCTTGATTGCTTAGCTGTGCGAATGAGTGGAAGTGGGACTGCGTTTTATGGACTTTGCCATAACGCAAAACATGCTCGTCATGTAGCTGGTAGATTGAAACACGGCTTGGAGAAAAATGAGACTGTTTACAACGTCGAAAGTTGAAAACTGTATATTGTGTTGTTTGTTTACATTAAAAGTGCCGATAGCAAGGCGAAACATAAACTGGAAACTGTTAAAACCTTTACCAAAGCATCATGGAAATTACTGAAATCCGCATAAAGCTGATGGAAGAGCCCGGAGAGAGGCTCCTTGCGTTTTGTTCGATCACGTTCGATAATTGTTTCGTTGTACGAGACTTGAAAATTATCGATGGAATAAATGGTCCTTTTGTGGCGATGCCGTCGCGGAAGTTGACTGTTCGTTGCCAAAAGTGTCGTTGCAAGAATTACCTGAGAGCATCGTATTGCAATCAGTGTGGTCATAGATTGGACGAAGTGCCGATACATGACATAAGAGATGAAACCGGACGAGCTAAGCTATACGCAGATGTCGCTCATCCAATTAACACCGCTTGTCGCGAAATGATACAGAATCGCGTGATTCAATCATACAACGATGAGCTGGAAAAATCGAAGATGCCGGGTTACGTATCATCGTATTCCGACTTCACCGACTCCGGCGAAGAAGGGACTGAATATACGCCAAACCAAACGGCAGGAAACAACCCGCAAAATTCAAACGATGATTCGCGGAAAGCTAAAGCAACACCACCACAAGAAGGTGCAAGTTTTGGCAAAGGTGTATTTGAATAAAATCACCAAAAGGTTGTAAGTGTGTACATGTCCATTCCGATGAATGCCTGTAGTTTTTTCCAATAAAAGAAAAAACATAAATACAGGGTAAACAATAAAGCCTTTAGCTTGTAGTTGCATGTATGATTCAATAGCGTATTTGTTTAGAATATATCAAAATAAATATGCTTATTGTTGAGTGTGTTATAAGTGTTTAGGACTTTGTGCTTTTTTTCGGAAAGTACAGGTTGTACCTGATGCTTCACTTTGTTGAAGCATGTAATCGCAATTCTGATTGTGATGGTACAGCCTGTTTTTCTTTTATATAATATTAGAATAATCAGAAGGACAATAAAGAACAGTTTATACCGAATTTTGTGTGCCAATCCATTTTGACGTTTGATAAAATTGAACTCATAACGGCGCGGCGATTCGAATTTTAACTGTCACCAAAATTTGACTGTTACCAAAATATAATTCAAACATTAACATTTTTAACATACATAATACCGTCTCATGCGTGTTCTTATATTTTTTCTGACGACATTTTTTTGTCTTGCGGGATCGTCTGTTTTTGCTGATGATGCGTGGTTTGTTGACACGCGCAGGGGAGTCGAGGTTGCGCGGCTTGATGATAATTGTAAGTGGAGGACTTCGTCAATTGACGATTTGCTCAAATCACATAATCCTGAAAAACCGCTCGTAATAGTTGCGCACGGTTACAAAATGACGTATCCCGAAGCGAAACAATTCGGTATTGATTTCAGCCGGTTGACGCGGCGATTCGGTGAACATAGATTTTTGTTTTGGAGTTGGGATTCGGCAAAGGAATCTTGTGGTATCAAGACTGACACGTTGCGAGCCGGACAAAAGGCAGATGCGTCAGCAATTCACCTCACCGGTTTTTTGAAACAACTAAAACCAAAAAGCAAAGTTGCCCTGATTGGATTCAGCTACGGAACAAGACTCATCTGCACGAGCTTGCAACAACTCGCAACCGAGTCACTACAACTAACATCTGAACCGAACAATTTCAACGGTTCCGATAACGTATCTTCGTTGCGGATTCGTTTAGTATTGTTAGCTGCCGCGATAGATCAAGACCAGTTTCAAAACGGCAAAAAGTTCAGCAACGTACTATCAATTACCGACAAAGTTCTGGTGAACATAAATTCAGCAGATCCGGCGTTGTTGTTGTATCCGTTGTTAAAAAATATCAAAAGCCCGCGTGCGGTTGGTAGAAGTGGGATTGACACTCTGAATATGCCAAAAGATATCAAATCAAAAATTAACTCAGTCAATGTCCGACCGGAAATAGGAATTGATCATACCTTCAATTCCTCTTTCCATGCTCTAATAGAACGCCAAGGCGAATTCAAAAAATACGCTCTGTTCGCTGACGAACAATAACGTTGCGCAAAATCATTCCACTGCCGCGAAGCGGAAACAGACAGGAACGCGGGCATCCCGCCCGCCTCGCAAATGGACTGGAACGCGTGTGTCCCGCCCGCCTCTGTGCGTAATTCGGAATTCGGAATGCAGAATTAGGAGCAATATCTTTAATTCCGAATTCCGAATTCCGAATTCCGAATTCATAATTCATAATTCATAATTCATAATTACAAGAAGTGGAAACATCATTTTCTACCGAGCGATGCAAACCTACGGTTTGCAAAGATATGATATTACAAGGCTACTAAGGTTGCTTTTGTAAGAAAATAAGGTTGTCAATAAGGTTTATTTTACTACAATGTTGAGGCATTTCACCGATATATTACACAGGTTTTTATTATTAAAATCTATTAAATGCGTGTAACCTGTTGTTTACAATATTTACTAATTTTGTATTAAAAATATTCTTCTATTACCTTCTGTTATCCTCACTTAACTTCCCTTATCTTCCTGTTAAAAATCCCCTAATTTGTGCAAGACAATTAGAGAAATTGGTACTAGCGTTCACGAGGTCGTGGTTAAAACAGATACAATACTCTCACTAAACACCGTGAAAAATAAGGCGTTGTGCTAAAATCATTGTTTGGTTGCGGACTACCGTTTTCACGCGTATTTCTCATTTACACACACGACATCCTGAA
>JAISQS010000205.1 GCA_031274045.1 Planctomycetaceae bacterium
GTTGGGAATTTTATTGTAATCAGGTTGATTTAATGCAGATATTTCACTGATGTATTACGTTTTTTCTACAGAGTTGATGTATTTCACTGATATATTACATAAAAACAAAAAAATTTGCCAGTTAATTTCTGGCGAAAGCCTAACATTGGAATAATCCACAGGAGATAATGGAAAGTAAAGAAAGAATATTTTTGAGAGAATACATTTCGTTTAGACTCTGAATATATTACTAAAAAACTAATCTGTATAATCTGCAAAATTTTAAATGATCAGAAAAATCACACAAGAGTTTTTTTTCGTACAAAATTTTACACTTGTTGGAATTTAAACGACAGGAAATCCATCACACTTAAAATCCACGCAACTTTGGTTAAGCTGAATTGATCTCGCAGATTTTTTTATCATGCACATACGCACGATGTTAAAAATATTTTGCGTGAACGATTCGGATAAATTTAAACAACAGAACTGTGTCAAAAATTACCATGCCGGTTGTAGTAGTTGTTGACTTTTGTGGTTGATGTCTATTGCGTTTTCGGTTCGATTTATTTGTGTCGAGTTGGTAAGATTTTTGGACGTTCACAAAATTATTTGGAGTTTGTTATGAACAAAAAAAACATTTCGCGTAGAATTTTTTTGCAAGGAACAGGGCTTGCTTTTGCAGCACCGATGGTGGTGCCGTCGTCGGTTTTCGGCGACGATCAGAAGGCAGCACCAAGCGAGCGTGTGACCGTCGGTCATATCGGTGTCGGCAATCAAGGTCGCCACTTGCATCGATCTGTTACTCCGGTCAAAGATGCACAAACCGTCGCAATTTCAGATTGCTATAAAAGCAGACGCGCTGGTTTGGCGAAGGCTTCCAACGCAAAAGAATACGCAGATTTTCGGGAGTTGCTCGCACAAGATAATATCGATTGCGTAATTATTGCGACACCCGATCACTGGCACGTGCCGATAGCAATTGCCGCCGCGAAATCAAAGAAGAGTGCCTATGTTGAGAAGCCGCTCGGATTGACAATCGCACAAGATATTCTTTGCGAAAAAGTATTCAAAGAAAACGGCGTACAATTCCAATACGGCACACAACAACGAAGCCAAGATAACTGTTGGCGAGGTTGCCAACTTGTAAAACAAGGTGCTATCGGGAAAATAAAAACTATTGAAGTTGATGCTCCAAACGGCAGCGGCGGCATGTCAAAAGCCGAAGCTCCAATCCCCGACGATCTCGGCAAAGATGGTTTTGAAATGTGGACAGGACCAAGTCCGGTAAGACCGTATAGTGTGGGGCGTTGTTCGCCGCCGGGTACGTATTTTATTTATGATTTTTCGATTGGGTATCTTGGCGGTTGGGGCGCGCATCCGTTGGATATTATGGTCTGGGGTTCGGACGCTGATTTGTCCGGTCAAATAACCGTCGAAGGAACAGGAGTAATAGAAGACACAACTCTATACGACGCAATTCACACTTGGAACACGAAAATAAAACTCGGCGAAGTCGACTTGATCTTCAAACACGGAGGCGACCGAACGAGATTCATTGGCGAAGACGGCAAATGGATCGAAGTCAGACGCGGCGGAACAAAAGCAAGCGATCCCGAATTACTCAAATTGCCTATAAAAGAAGAAGGGCAACTCAAAATCAGCCGCAACCACTACAACGATTTCATACTAGGCGTGAAAAATAAAACCGCACCAGTCTCAACTTTGCGCGATGCCGTAAGAAGCGACATCATAAGCCACCTTTGCGACATCGCCATAAGAACAAAATCAAAAGTAAAATGGGATCCAATAAAATTCGCCCTAGTTGACCCAACACCAGAACAACAAAAAATGCTAGACCGACCATTGCGAGAACCATGGACATTATAGGAATAATTCTGCAGGAAGGTAAGGTAAGGTAAAGGAAGAATGTATAAAGTTTCCGTAATCTTTCCTTACCGTTTCTTAAATTCATGTTAATTATTTTGTCAAAAAAACACGAATATCTTCTTGTTTAGCGCAACGCAAATTCATGATCAAATCTACTATTTGTTTTGTATTTTTTGTTCCGACTGTGCTGGGGTGCTTATGTCCGCGCTCCAGTTTACAGGTAGTTGTAGTGCTTTGTGCAATCTTTGCAGGTAATCTTTTCGCGGAATTTCAACTGCGCCGAATCTTGCTGTGTTTGGTGTGATTTCTTGAATGTCAACTAGCGTGTAACCGGTTTCTTTGAGATGCCGAATCAACGCGACCAGAGCAACTTTTGACGCATTCGGCTTGACATAGAACATTGACTCCGCCGCGAAAAATCCGCCCAACGCAACCCCATAAACCCCGCCAACCAAACGCCCCTCAAACCACGCCTCCACACTATGAGCAACCCCAAATTGATGTAACTCAACATACGCGTTGATCATTTGCGGTGTTATCCATGTTGAGTTACGGCGGTCTTGAGCCGAACTGCAACCACGTATCACGCCCGCGAAATCATTGTCAAACTTAATCTGAAATACACCCGAACGACACAACCGCTCAAGACGACACGGAACATGAAAACGCTCATACTCAAATATCCCACGAGGATCAGGAGAAAACCACGCAAGAACCATACGATCAGGAATCACCGGATGATCAACAGGCCAAGGAAATATCCCATGAACATAAGCATCAATCAAACAGTCAAACTCAAGATCACCATCAAAACCAACTAAACCCGTCGCCTCATCAATACTACCCAACGAAAAAAAACGCGAAGGCGAATAAGGAGAAAATTTATGTAACATACAAAACAACACACTCAAAAAAATCTCAAAAACATTTTAATAAGATGATGCCCGCGTTTCAGTCCGTTGCCGTTCTGCGAACGATTTTTTAGCACACAGATAACGTAGATTTTAAGGATATTCGCAGATAAAGTACATAACGAAATCTGCGTAAATCCTGATAATCCGCGTTATCCGCATGCTAAAAAATAAATCAACACGTTTTGGCGATCCCGTTGTCGACAAGTGCGCAGACGTAACCGCCCGGTGATCGGTTGCCTACCTTACGTTGCGATAAAAAAATTATCGTTGCCGTATTAGTTCTACTGTTTTGTCGTCTAGCGGCATGATGTAATAGTCACGGAAAAAGCAACCTTGATTTCCGCCGCCGTGAAGTTGCAGACCGGTTTTACCTTCTTTGGCGCATTTGGGATCGTCAATATCAACAATCACCCAACCATTCAAAAAAGTCGTCAAATGATCACCAATTGCAATTGTCCCGATATGATTCCAAGTCTTATTCTTGAAGACCTTCTGTGCTAACTCTGAGTTCTTTGCGACCCAGCCGCGTCCGTCTACTTCCCAAAGTCCGGCGTTATCTCCGCCGCCTGTTGCGATTTCGCATTGGAATCCTTTCAACCAATGCGGTTTGTTGATTTCTGTTGCTCTGAAATATAGACCGCTGTTTCCTGCGATTAGTTTGAATGAGACTTTGACGGCAAAATTTTTGTACGAATTATTGCTCAAAAAGAGTCCGTCTTTTGGTTGTCCGCTTTCGGTTGTTCCTTTGAGTGAGCCGTCGTCTTGTATTTCCCATTTACCGACTGGTTTTGCTGCGGCATCGCCGATTTTTTTGTCCGCGTACAACGGAATCCAAGGAGTAGCGGGCAACTCCTTTATTCGTATATTTCGCCAACGAATTTGACCTTGATCTCCTTCCCGCATTTGCAGTCCAAAAATCCCGTCATCGCTTGCCATGTCCAAAATATCCGTAATCTTTTCGCCGTTCAGCCATGTCTTGATCGATATGCCGACACACTGAATCTCAATCTCATTCCAATCGCCTTTCTTGAAAGTCTTGTCAATTTTCGCCTGCAACTCCGGCGTTTGCTTAACAAGATAACGTCCCCGCCGGTTTTCGTCGTAAATATTCGCGGTATCTTTTTCGGGGACGATTTCGAGTTGGTAGCCGGATATGAGTTCTTTCTCATTGCGTTGAATGAAGCCGGAGCGGAATTGCACGCCGGAGTTGCAATCGGTGTCGTATTTGACATCGAATTTCAAAATAAAGTTGCTGTATTTTTTTTCCGTACAAAGGTACGTGTCAACTCCTTCACCAAATTTGCCGACAAGTGTATCCTTGTCGATGGAGAATACAGCGTCGCCGCCCTTCTTGACCCAGCCGTCAATCGGCTTGCCATTCTCGTTCCAAACAACACCCGCGCCGCTCTTCACCAAAGGAACAAAACCATCCTCCTCCGCAACAACAAAAGAGAACGTCAAACAAACACCCAACAAAAAATAAATCACCTTCATCAAATTTTTACCTCCAAAAAAATATACAAATAACAACATCTCAACTCATTCACCCAAATTTAGTTTTTAGTAGTGAGTTTTTAGTTTTTAGCAAGCGATCTTACGAGCAATAAAAACTAAAAATCAAAAACCAAAACCTAACACATCTTGCTTGCAGTCTCATACAAGCAGGATGCTTGTGTTACTTTGTCCAATAAATTGAACGCAAGCGGATAAACGATCAAAAC
>JAISQS010000225.1 GCA_031274045.1 Planctomycetaceae bacterium
ACTCAATTTTGTGGAGCAAGTTTTGCTGCGCTGATTGTTATCGGCGGCAGGCTGTGCTTGTGAGGAGTTCAACCACGTAAGGTTGGAACGGAAACAGAAACAGAAACAAAAAAACTTAAAACTAAAAAAAGTACAATGGAATTTAATGGTAAAGTGGCGTTGGTAACAGGCGCGACCGGTTCGATTGGTAAAGAAATAGCACGTCGGATCGTTGAAGAAGGCGGCAAGGTGTTTATCACCGATCTCGACCAATCAAAAATTGATGCGGTTGCGAAGGAAATAGGACAAAATTGTGACGGACTCGCAGCGGACGTGTCAAAATTGGATGCGGTAACAGCGGTCGTTGATACTTGTCAAAAAAAGTTCGGCGGCAATATTGACGTGTTGATCAATGTCGCAGGAACTTCAGGTAAAGGGAATAAAATTGAGGATGTTGATGAGAGCGAATGGGATTTCATCTACGCCGTCAATGTCAAAGGCACTTTTTTCTTCATAAAAAAAGTTTTGCCAATAATGAAGAAGCAAGGACACGGCGCTATCGTCAACTTCTCAAGCAAATCCGGTAAAACCGGCTCCGCCCTGATGAGTGCTTACAGCTCCGCAAAAGGTGCGGTTATTACATTGACTCAAGCAGTTGCTTTTGAGGTCGCGAAGTTGAATATAAGGGTGAATTGTGTTTGTCCGGGTATCACGGAAGCGACCAGTGTTTGGACGCACGTTTCGGCTGATTACGTAAACAACATGAAAATGCCCCACGAAGAAATCGTAAAAACATTCACCGCAAAAGTACCAATGGGACGATTAGCCCACGTAGAAGATGTAGTCAATGTCGCATGTTTTCTAGCAAGCGACCGCGCCGCATACATGACCGGACAAGCAATCAATATCACCGGCGGACGCGAAATGCACTAAAACCACAAATAACACAATTTGATTTTTCGTTGCGCAATAAAGATACAAAAAATAATATCATTGTATTTTTTTGTATACTTTTTACACTTGAAAATTCCCTTTCGCAATCGTAATAAATATGATTTTATTACCGATTTGAGCTACGGATATTGAGTCACAATCGACTCGCAACTGGTACAAATTTCCCCACCCTTAATAACAACGAAGCTACCCCAACCATTCGCCCTTATCCCCTTATTTACAATGTTTTAATAAGGGGATAAGAGCGCGGATTGAGGGGAACATTGTGTTACTAAGGGAGAGGGAATCGGTAACCAGTTGCGGATTGGTTGAGACTCGATATTGGTTATACAAATTTTCACGATGACATTAAAAAAAAGGAATTATCAAGCGCAAAAAGTATATATTGCTAATTTAACAGGTATTCCTGAAACCGGTGATACTTGAAAAAAATTAAAGACAAATCAATGAAGTCAATAAATGTCCTTAAAAAAGAATGGAAGCAGCACTACGAATCAGTGAAAGCGGTTTGTAACGATTATCAATCGCGAAAAGTGAGTGACACGATTCTTGAATTGGTCTTATGGTCACTTGATTTTTTGAACAATCGCGCAAGAAAAATTCAACTGAATTCTAAAATCAAAGGTAAAACGTATCATTCATATTGTCTTTCTGATAACAAGTCAGCGCGTCCTGCTAATTCAGAGTTTTTTCTGAATGACGCGCACGTTGTCGCCAAACTTTGGAAAAGCGATTTTGGCAAGTTGAATCAAAACGATTTACAAAACGTTTTTTATACGGCGGCATAGCACCGTGTTTGGCAAGAGACCTTTTTGACCGAAACGACAAAAAGAGTTCGGCAACATATTTTGAATGTTTTATAGGGTATCTGTTTGCCAAAAAATTCGGTTGCAATCCGGCAGCACAAGAAACATTTCAAATCGGTAATAAGTTGGTATCATTGCCGACTGATTTTATTTTCAAAACAGAAAAACAGAACATTCATTTACCCGTTAAAACATCAACGCGGGAACGGATTATACAGGCTTGGGCGCATCAACGAATCTTAACCGAACAAACACAAGGCGATTTCAAAGGATTACTCGTAATTTTTTCTGAAACAAAACTTGATGCAAACAATCACGAAGTTATTGATGTATGCGTTCCGGATCAATGGTTAATTTATCAAAAATATTTGGCAAGAATTGACGAATTTATTATTTTGATATTCCTGAAAAATATGTTCAACTGCAAACAACACATCCGGACTTGTTCAATATCCGACCGATTGCCAAAGCATTTCAATAGAAATCAACGGAATAGTTTTAATTCCGTTTCTATCGGTTCGGCATACTGAAAACGTTCGTCAACTCCTTGCCAATTTTTTCTTTTACCCGGTTTGTAGAATACCAAGAAATAGGAGTGATTTTTTCTGGCGTGAAGTTGTTTTAGCATAACGCTGACACCGTGCTTGCCGTTTCTTGTGACGACAAATAAGTCTTCGGCAACGAAACCATATTTTGTCAGTTCATTGATAATTTCGACGTGTGTCAGGCGTTGTTTTAAGGCACATACCTCGTCTTGACACTTGACAATATAGACACCGCCAGACTTAAGAACCCGAAACGCTTCTTGGGCGGCAGTGAAGTACAAGTCCAAGACAGCTTCATGATATTTTTTGTCGGATTGCGATTTATTGTTTCGATAATAACCTTCGTAATTTTGATGATTGGTGTGTGCATATAAGGCGGATCAAAAACAACGCAATCAATAGACTCATTTTTGTACGGCAATTCACGGCAATCCGTACCTGTCGCCAAATCCGTTTTCAAAATTTGAAATGCCTCTTTGGGAACTCGCCGCCAAAAAACGCCTTTGCCATAAGTTACATCGGCAACTAAACTTTTCGGACGAACATATAACGACAAAATATATGGAAAAACCTGATCATTCGTCCCTTGATGGGAACTAAAAACCAGATCGTTTGTCGCGTTTCCTGCCGGTTTTTTGCGGTTTGATTTACCGGCACGCTGAATTTTTTGAATTGGTTCTATAACGGTGGACATCTAAAACAAAAGAGTAAAATTGCTGATTGTTTCGTATTTTTTAAGGGGTTTATATTTGAAAGTAAATCTCCGATTTATCTGACCCTTTCAGCGTATTGATAAAAGCCACAATAGACGACTCCACAAAATCCGAAACAATCTGAAAATTTGAAATATGCTTCCATTACCTTCCCTTAACTTCCTGTTAAAATTCTCTAACAATCAGGTATGAATAATTAGAGAATTTTGTATTATGATTTTTTCAAAGAGTATTTTCTATTCAAATTTTTATTTTTTTGAAGGGGCATGTTTTGATGTGGTCGTTGACGAGTCCTGTTGCTTGTA
>JAISQS010000246.1 GCA_031274045.1 Planctomycetaceae bacterium
CTGATTATTTCGGATTTTGTGGGGCATGATTTTATTGATTTATAGCCCTGAAAGTAGAGACGCAATGCATTGCGTCTCTACATTAGCACGGGGCATCGCCCTCGTTATACCACACATCTTTTAAGATGTTTTTCTTCTTGAGAATACGAAACAAACAAAATATACGAAACATAACAAAATAATTTCTTTTAACGCGAAACACGCTAAAAAACGAAATTCGCGAAAGTGATTTTAAAAGTGTTTATTTTTAGTGTTTATTAAATTTTCGCGCATTTTGTATTTTCGTGTATTTCGCGTTAAATATAGTTTTTAGAAATTAATTTTCGTTTATTCCGTATTTTTCGTATGGTTCGTATTCTCAAAAAAAATGTGCGGTATAACGCGGGCGTTGTCCTACGCTATGATATTTGATCCTTTCGGGGTCTTGATAAATCGGAAGTTTGCCGTCAAATGTAAGCTCCCGCAAAGTCCGAAATAATCAAAAAATTTCGTCTCTTGTTGCAAGAATAAATTTTAACGTGTGAGGAATATTTTCCGACAGACTCTTTTAAGTTGCGAGCAGCTTAAAACTAACCCAAAAAATTAAGATGAAATTTACTTCCACAAAAACACGACCAATTGAGCCGGATATGACACCGATGATTGATGTAGTTTTTTTGCTCATTTCATTTTTTTCGATACTGGTAAATTTTTCGCAAGCGGATCAGAACCAACGAATAAATTTGCCCGCAAGCGAAATGGCAAAACCACCCGACACACCGCCAAATGAACAAATAACGTTGAACATTTACCCAAACGGAATAATTGAGTTCCAAAACAAACAGTACAACATCGAAAATTTTAAACAACCACTCGAAAAATACAGCTACGTTTTGAAACATCTTGACGTGAAGCCGGATGATGTTGTCGTGATTATACGAGCAGACGAAAACTCAAAATCAGGACACATCCAAGATGTCATCGAACAATGCCAAAACCTAAAACTAAAAAACTTCAAACTACGAGTCAGAAGCGAAGAAAAATAGAACGTAAAATCCAAACGTATTAGGAAAATAATTCACAAAAAAACAAAAGAAGAATACTGATTATTTCGGATTTTGTGGGGGTGTTACATTGTATCTTTTATTCGCTGTATCAATGCCCTGAAAGTAGAGACGCAATGCATTGCGTCTCTACATTAGCGTAGGGCAACGCCCTACGAAAGAGATTCACGAACACCACTCGGGGCAACGCCCCAATAATATCAACAATAATGGAAGCTTTTAAATGAGTGCGGAATGCGGAATGCGGAATTTAGTAGCAGTATCTTTAATTCCGAATTCCGAATTCCGAATTCCTAATTCCGACTTCCGCTTGGTCTGATATTGTTGCCCCGTTGGGGCGAAGGGTATTTATAATCAATTATCGTAGGGCGTTGCCCTACGCTATGATATTTTGCCCTTTCAGGGCGTTGATACCTTGTATTGACACAGTGCTTAATAAAAGGCACGATGTAAAAAAAGCCCCACAAAAAACGATATAATCAGAAAATTTTCGTTGAAATTTACTATTGGTGTCTGTTTTGGGTTAGTCTGTTGTTGTATTTTTTTCGATGGTGTCGTTTATTTTTTCTACTAATTTTTTTAGTGCTTTAAATTCTTTTCTCATTTCGGGCAATTTTGCTAGTGCGCTTTGAATGCGGAATTGTTCGCCGACAGGAGTTGCGGGGATACCTACGAGTTCTGCGCCTTCGTCAACGTTGTTCATTATGCCAGCCATTGCGCCTAGTACGGCGCGGCTTCCGATGTGAACGTGATCTTTGATTCCGACGCGTCCAGCCATTGTTACGTTGTCTCCTGTTGTTGTGCTTCCTGCGATTCCGGTGTGCGCGCAGATTAGGTTGTGATTCCCTAATTTGCAATTATGTCCGATCATTACGAGGTTATCGATTTTTGTGCCGTTGCCGATGATTGTTGAGCCGTATGTTGCTCTGTCAATTGTGCTGCATGAGCCTATTTCAACATCGTCGCCTATGACAACATTTCCGAGTTGCGGAGAAAGTTTATGAACGCCGCCGGACGAATCGTAACCGAATCCAAATGCACCAATCACCGCACTCGAATGTATTATGACCCGCTTGCCGACAATCGTATTTCGATAGAGGACAGTGTTTGGAAATATGATAGTATCATCGCCGATTTTTGATCCGGCACGAACTAAAACGCCTGAATGGACACGCACATTTTGTCCTAATTCGACATCCTCTTCGATAACGGCAAAATCACCGATTGCGACTCCGCTGCCGATTTTTGCGGTTGGGTGAATTGATGCTCGCTCACTGATTCCGGTTACTCCTTCATCGCGGGGCGGCGAAAAATATTCCGCAATTAACCTAAATGATTCAACCACTTGCGGCACTTGAATCGTAGAAAATTGCTCAAGCTCAAGACCAATCGGGACAATAATTGCGCCGGCTTGGCATTTCCTGATTATACTTTTCCGATCTGCCCGCTCAAGAAAAGTTATATCAGAAGATGTCGCGCTCTGTATCGGCGCGACCGCCTCTATTAACTTATCTTCATCACCAACCAATACACCACCAACCATCTTTGCCAGTTCGGCAAGCGTTAGACTTTTCATTAACTTTCTCTATTGAATTTTTGATTTGGAAATGCGAAGAGCAAAGAACCGAAAAACACCGGTTAAGAGCCGCCTACTTCGCACACATACATCGCTCAACTACACGCCGTTCGATTACGCGCCGTCTCAATTGACGGCACTCGATTGACGGCATAAAGGGGGAACATTGTAATTGAATGCGTTATGGTTGTATAGTTAGCATGACAAAATAATTCACAAGAACGTAATGTAGACAATCGTTTTTAGCACGCATATAACGCAGATTTTAAGCAGATTCGCAGATAAAGAAAAGGTAACACAAGCATCTCGTTTGCGATCAATCACAAGCAGGAATGCTTGTGTTACATTTAAATAAAATCTGCGAATATCCTAATAATCCGCGTCTTCTGCGTGCAAAAAAAGGCAGCTTTTTGGGGTCGTGTAGTCTTGAGCAAGAATAATTTTTACGGCAGTCAAATGGATATTGGGTATAAGTTTTACCGGTTATAACGAATTCTGCGGTACATGAAAATAATTTTTACGCAAAAGTGAGAAAAATCATTGAATAAAATACATTTTTCTGTAACAATGCCGCGTAATGTCATTTCACGAGTTGGCGAAACGTGGAGTTCAAAATGAATTTTGCGGCACGCGGCGTGTGTTCAGCGTGTATTCGGCGAGTATTTCGGTGTGTATGAAATACGCGATGAATTTCGTTGATGTTATGTTGACGTTTGTAGTGTCAAGACGTAACGCGTATGAAATCTCAACAATTGACAATTTGCGTTTTATGAATTTTTTGTTCTCCGGTGTCACAAAATATGATTTTTTTTTGTGTGTATGTCGGAGATAGACCTGTGTTTTAAACTGCTTACACTTTAACTTTCGTTTTGGATTGCGGGCTTATTGCGGCGGTATTCAAGTTATATTTGCCTCGTTTATGTTTTGCGATCAACGAAATTTATAGTGCGTTGCGTATAACAAATCCCCTCTACACAACAATCAAATCATGTACGAGCAATCTGTTTATGGAACACCGGAATCGGATGTTGACGATTTGATACGGAATGCCGAGCTTAGGGCGGAGATCGAGCCGTATATTGACGAATCGGTTAATAGGATTTTTTTGCGTAGTTTTCCGATTCGTTTTGAGAATGAATTTTTGGCAAGTATGCTTGACTGGGAGTCTGCGCCTGTTGAGCCGATATATCGGTGGTTTGAGCCGGAGTTGCGTATACCTGCGCCGGAATCATTGCCGGATGAGAAGTTATCGTTGATACTTTTTGATCTGATCAACAAATTGTACGATAAGAAGATCGTTTTGGATTTTACGGATCATCTTTCGGATCGGGAGTTGTATGGGTTGATTTATCGTGGGATATTGCCGTCGCGTGAGAAGAACTTGCGGCATCGGAGTAGTTTTATTCATTGGGATTGTTCGTATGGTGATTCGGATATTTGGCTGGCGTATTATGCGTCGGACGATGATCGGGAACAATGGTCTGATTGCTACGATGAGCCTTTGCCGCAAAAACAAATTCCACGTTACCACCGCGATTTGCCGCAATGTCCGTTTTGACATTTTTGGTGAGATTTATTTTTTTATTTCTGCGGCGGCGATTGTTAGTATGATGTTATTGATGTTTGTTGTGCGGGCAAGTATTGTTTGGCGGTTTGGTGATTTGGTGTCGGTGCAATTGAACCGGCCGTCTGCGATTTTTTCCGTTCTCAAATTTAGCGGGTCGAATGGTTTGTTATTGCTTGCAACTTTGTAGACGGCTTCTTTGACGCTCCAAATTTGCTCGTTGATATTTTTATCCGGTGAAGAGTCGGCGAATTTGGATTCGTTTTCGCAAAAGAAGGTTTGCCGTATTCCTTTGGTTACGCTGCCTTGCTCAACAAGATCGCAACCGACTTTAAGACTCGCGTCTTTGGCAATAGTCACTGCCACCCACGTGTCCGTGTGCGAGATTGACAACGAATTTTCAATTAAGATGTTGTCAAAGTGTATTGTCGGCGTGATAGCGGTGCCGTGTGCGTCGCGTGAATTTATGCAAATTCGGCTAAACTCGCGGCAAATTTCGTTATTGTTTTTTTGAGTGATGTTTTCGGTTGCGGCTTGTGTGTGCAGCCAAGTTAATTTTGCCAACAACCTACCGGCAAGCCGCGCACCTCTGTAATTGTCTGATTTTATCTTTTTCAATTGTTCGTTTTCGTCAACGTGCAAAAAATCATGAACCCCCATTCGCAAATCAGAACTCACCGATCCAAAAAAATTCAAAACAACATCCCTACGAACAAGCACAACCCGAAACCGCCCCGCATCAAATAACACCACCGGCAAAAAAAGAAGCCAAAAATCCCGCTCACAACTCCAATCAAATAAACTATCACCATTATCTAAAAACATATTTATTTTTTTGTTATTTAATGTTAATACTTTTTACACTTGAAAATTCCCATTCGCCATCACCATAGCCATAATTTTGTTACCGATATTGATCCCCGACTAACTCACGTTTTAGCAATTCGCGATGTACGCCCAACTTTACTTACCTTAATAACTATTTGACAAACGGTATTGGCTGTCTTACGTTGCGGCGAATTTTTTTACGCCCCAACGGGGCAACAAGCCCATAGCACAGGGCAACGCCCTGTGAAAAATCGCCCCCAATAACTCTCGCCCTGAAAGGGCAAAAGCCAAATGGGGGCGGAAAAAACTTCGGTTCACCAACACGCCAAAACCTCATTTCCACCTAATTTTGCAAACAAAACAACCGTTAGCGAAGGGGGCTTGCCCCCTCGTTATACCACATAAGTTCGCCGCGCAGCGGCGACGGACTGGAACGCGGGC
>JAISQS010000258.1 GCA_031274045.1 Planctomycetaceae bacterium
AAATCCGCTCATTCTTGGGCGAGGACAAGAAAGCCACGATAAAAATATCAGATGTCGGTTTAATGTCAACTACAACTGCATCGCCGGAAGTTGCGGGCAATTTACTAATCATATTTTTCTTTCTCCTTTCATTGCAATAAACAATGCCGGTCAATGAAATAAAAGTCAGCCAAAAAACCAAAGCTACAACAACAAAAACTGTAATTACAGCAATATTGGTATATTCTTCGGAATCGGACATCTGCTCACACAAGCAAAATCATAATTGCAAGCACAAGCACACAACCCAATACATCGGTTTTTCACAACTACACAACCAACAAATCTACCTAATATTACCGCCAGCGTAAAGAGGAGATAGCTCGGCTTGTACTAAATAAAACGACTACGCGAAATTATCCGCTTGACGCGGAGCTATAATCGACGCGGATGAAACAGAAGCTTGGCAATTCGACAAGAACACGGGCGATGACAAGCCGCCGTTATAACGCACATCTTTCTGCATTTTGTTTCTTCCAGATAATAAGAGCAAAAAAACGAGGAATGTTGTCAACAGATTACGCAGAGGCTCTTTTATCGTTTTATGTTGATTTATTAACAAAAGATATAAATAAGACTTACGATAAATTATTATCAATCGCAACGGGAAAAACCAATCAACATTATTCAAACCAAATCGCAACTGGCAACCAATCTCCTTCTCCCTTAGTAACCATGAAGCCCCCCCGCTATGCGCCCTTATCCCTTATTTGTTACGAGTAGAGACGCAATGCATTGTGTCTCTACTCTCAAATTTAAGGCAAATTAAATCCGGTATAGCGATATGCTTTGTCAATTTTACGATCAAAATCTAAACATCACCGCGACTCTAACAATAAGGGCGCGTAGCGGGGTGCTTCATTGTTATTAAGGGGAGGGGAAATTGGTTACCTGTTACGGTTCGGTTTTGCAAAAACTCTTTTATCATTTCATGCTAGTGCGCCAACAAAAAAATATAAAAGAGTCATCTGTAAAATCTGTTGACAATAATTTTGTATTTTTCGTTTTGTTCGTATCTCAAAAAAAATAACAAACCGCAGAGAACACGAATGTCACAGAGAAGAAAGAGAAGCAACAAGGATTTTTATTCGTTGCCGATTAACATTTTTTTGGTTCGTATTAGTTCACCGGCAACAGCGGGACGCAGGGTTCTTTGTGCCAACGCTCTGAATAAATAAATCTCCTTTTGCAATGCCTCTTGCTCGTAAATTATTCCATCTCGTCCAATTTGATTGATCAATAAAATGATACGTTCCAAGAACGACGAAGGAATAACCAAATCAGAAATCGATGCCCAACTCGCAGTAGATTGATTTGAGTTTTGACAATATTTCGTCTGCAATTGTTCGTCGCATTCGCCTTTGCAAGCGCAGTAAACCATTGTGATGTTGTCTGGTACATCGCGATCTATTTTTCTTTGTCGCAGCCGTACGATTACGCCTTGATTGTCGTCCGTGTACAGAGTTGCCAGTAAATCCTTTTGGCAATGTTCGCATTGAATCGGGAGGTATTTATCTTGATAGATATGTATTGATTGTCTCCCTAGTGCAAAGTTAGGAAAAAATCTTGCGGCGATCAAATCGAATCCGGGCGTTGTCAAATGACCTTCAATGAATTTTGCGTCGAGGATTTTATGTTCTTTGATGTTCCCATTTGATTTCAAGGAGTCAAGATGCGTTACAAGTGCCTGTGCTGCCGACGTAGAATAAAATCCAATAAACCCGTCAACCCCATTGTGCAACACCCGCTCCAACACATCAACCTCATCCGATTCCTTGACCGCAAGCCGCGTCGATGCCTTATGACGACAACTCACCAACCACCGAAACGATGTCACGCCGAATTTGCCCGACACTTGCTCAGACACACAAAAATCATAACCATCTTCAGGAAACCGCCTCAACGGTGCCTCCACCTGAAAACCAAGATTGCACAAAAATTCTTGAGCAAATTGCCCCCATAAATCAATATCCGATATCTCCGCAAAATCAATATTCATCACACCCCTCACTTTTCGTTACAATAATTCCACACCAACACAATAACCATAAATACAGACAATCACGCACCAGAACATCACCAAGGAATCTCCATCATGCCGACAATTTTTTCCGCAATCATATTTATCTCGGCTTGTTCTGCGGTCAATTCCGATTGCCCGAATTCAGGCACGAGATAATTTGAGACCATTATTTGTGCGTTGCCGACATTCCAGGGAATCGGATCAAATTCCAATAAGTCACGTTTTCGTCGATCTTGCCATCGTATTTCTACAGTCAAACTGTTGAGCATTTGACGCGGGTCGTTGTAATTATTGACAAGCGACACTCCCCGCGTTTTTCTCACTATTTTTCCCTCAAGCACACTGTCCGCCGACGGTCTTGAAACAACCTTATACGAAGTACGCGACTCAATCCGCTTACAAACCGCCTCCGTCAACCGCTCCGAAAGATCACGACGCAAAACATCAGATTCAAAAATCGGTACATAAACCGTCTTAACATCATTGCCAAACGGATTACTCATGCCAACATTGTAGCCAATCGTACTGCAACCAAAAAGAAAATATTGCAACAAAAAAATCATCACAAAAAAAATCAACCTGCCAACCGAAAACAAATTATAAAAATTAAATCGACAGACAGATTGTAAGGCAAATTTATCTTTCATATTTTTAAAACTGATTACACTAAAAATTTCGTTGCACTTCGTAGGTTCATTGCGGATTGATCGCAATACTTTAATTTTATTTAATTTCAACAAAATCTTTTGTGTGTTGTGTTACGTTGTGTTGCGTTTAGTCTGTCAATTTTAGATCACCAAATCGACAATTTCATAACGCGGTTGTTTGGAATAATGTTTGGAATAATTCGTTTATGATTTTTTATTTTCTTTCGGGCGGTTGATATTCGATGTGTGTTTTTTGGTTATTTGTTGGTGTTGGTTTTTTCAGGTTTGTCAATCTTATCGCTACGATTTTTTGTTCTTTTTGTTCTTCTCCTCTTACGAAGAAGCATCGTCCGACTCCTTGACAATTTATTGATGTCGGTCCCAAAATCAACCAGTTACCTACCAATAAATCCGCTTTTATTGCCAACTGTTCAAATATGCGTCTTGGTTTTCCTGTTTCCGTGAACATGATTCCTTGACGGCTGTACATTTTTGTTTCCGGCAATCCGTATTCGAGTTCCGGCACTACTTCAAAACGTACTTTGCCGTCGCTTTGCGGATTCGTGGTCAACGCAAAAAGTCCCAGTGCGTTGGTGTAAGTTTTGCCCCAGATTTGACTGCTCTCGCGATCAAATAATGATAACTCATAAAGAGGACTCTCAAACGGCTTCAACACAACCCGCGTACCCGGAAATACATGTTGAAACTGTTTCGTTACCGTCAACTCTCTTGTCATTTCTGAAACGTCAAATTCACGCATACCGTTGATGTATCGCGGCATTTCCGGCGTTCCTGTTACGTTGATTAACTTGGACAAAGTTGATGATATTTGGCTTCCTTGAATACCGACGCGGATTCCGTTGCGGAACAAATTCAGCCTTACGGATGCCGGAATAATTTGCTCATCGGTCTCTTGCCAAAGATCGTCAATATACTGCTCCGTCTCCGGCGTAATACGAACATTGAAAATCTCAATCGACACCGTATCAATCGGAACGTCGCCTCGTTGGAGTATGTTTGTTTCAGTGCCGAAATGTTCTATTTGTCGCGGCTGATCAAATTGCTTTTGCATAGGTACGCAAGAACAGACGGCAAACAATAACATCACCGATATAATTTGACATCCGCCAAGTTTCATTGCATCACCTACTATAAAAGTCTTCCAATTTATTGCGTCATTGTTAGGAAATAATTCACAGAAAGGCACGTGAAGGTAATGAAAGGATATTTAAAATCAATTACGCTCTTGTGAATTATTCATACATTATTTTTTCTGATTATTTCGTTTGTTTCACATTAAAATATTCGTAATATATCAGCGAAATATTTTTTCTGGAAAACTGCAATTGTGGTAAATAATTTTCCTGACTATTTCGGATTTTGTGTTACTGATCGCCCCGCAAGGGGCAACATATCCTAGCCCGC
>JAISQS010000260.1 GCA_031274045.1 Planctomycetaceae bacterium
TCTTTTGTACTTGCTCAAAATAAGCCTGCGGAGGCGGCGAAATTGCCGCCTTTTAAGGTTTCAAAGTTGGCGGGTATTGATGCCCGATTTGTTTTCTCGATTATTGCCGACAACAAAGACGGATTCCTGATCGGCACCGAAGACGACGGGATTTTTCATTACCAACCCGACAAAATCCTCACACAATACAGCCCGAATGTTTACGATCCAAAACGTATCAAAAACAGTATTCGTGATCCGAATGGTTATGCTCTTGCGGTTGATAAGCTGGGTCGGTTTTGGGCGGGTCATTTGAATATCGGCGTTTCTGTTTTTAACGGCGAGAAGTGGAAGAATTATGATGTTGTTGATGGTCCGATTGGCGAGAGAATTTTTGACATGAAAATTTGTCCGGTAGACGGCGATGTCTGGATGGCAACCTCCGCCGGAATCACTCGCTATAATTTTGACAAAGATAATTGGGAACACATCACGCGCGCGGACGGCTTACTCGAAGATCAAGCTTCCGTTATCGCGTTCAAAAACGACGGAACATTGATCGTCGGTACACAATGTCACGGCATCGCAATTTTTAACCGCAACAAAAAAGGCGAATACAAACACGCAAAAAATATCGTTGCGCCAAATAGATTCGGCACAAAAAATTGCAGCCCCGTACCACTCACACCAATCGGAAACGGACTCCCATCAAACCAAATCAACGACATACTCGTCTCAAAAAATAACCAATCCATCTGGATCGCAACAAACGCCGGACTCGTACAAACAAACAACGAAATGACCATCTTCAAATATTGGAGAGGCAAAGATTACATAAATAAAATTCACGGTCTCGTCGGCGGAACTCCAAAAGATTTCAAACCGCCCGCTTCAAATATTGACGCGCAACTACTGCCGGAAGATCACGTCACTTGTTTGGCGGAAGATGATAACGACAACCTCCTCTACGGCATGTTGACAAAAGGATTCGTTATGTTCGATCAAAAAAACGGAACAAAGATTTTTTGTGACAAAAAAACGATCGGCTTGTCCGATGATTACATCACGTCAATTTGCCCGATGTCAAATGAACAATTTCTAGTCGGCTCGTATGGCGGCGGCGTAGTCTGCGTACACAAAGCAGACGTAAATTTCATCGACTCAAAAATTCCACAAGATAACCAAGATACAAACAACATAGATCCGCCTCTACCATATCCGTCTATTCAGAAGCAGTCGTCAATTGACGAAATCAAATATCCGTCCGTTCAAAAGAAATTATCAATTGATGAACTCAAAAAAATGCGGGCAAAACTTCTATCAAACAATACTCCATTGCCAAAAATTTACGCTGCCGCACACGGCGAAGATTGGAGGACGCAAGGCAACTGGCTCGGACGCATATCAAGCGAATGGGCAATTCTTTGCGCGATGTCCGCACCGTTTGACAGATACGTTTATCACAGCCGCGACTTCTACGACGTAACAGGTTTTATTGGACCAAAACGCGCTGCCAACGATGACTTGCGGCGTTGGGTTTACAAACTCCAAACGGACGACGAACGCGCGCTCTACGATCCGCTCAACGGAAACCGCCGACCGGCAGAATGGGACGATCACGGCGAAGCATACTCACGATCACAAGACGGACCCGATCTTTGGTACGTATTAGAAATCAAGCACGCCGGAGTTTTTAAACTCGGAATGTATTTTTTGAACATGGACGGACACGACGGACTCAATCGATTCAGAGATTACTTGATTGAAATTTATCCATCTGAAAAAGGTTGCAGCACGGTCGATTCCGATAGACCTATATACAGCAACTACGCCGAATCACAAACCGCAAACATCACACCGCTCGTAAAAACAAGAGTAAAGAATTTTTGGCACGGAACGTATAAATTTTTTGCCGTAAAAGGACCCGGTAGATATCTCGTAAAAATTGACCGTAATTACAGCTTCAACACAATCATGTCTGGAATATTCATTCAACAAATTTACGGACAACCAACAGAAGATACAAAATACGGCATACCAAAATTACGCGCAAAATATAAACCACCCGAATTTCCCGAATACTACGAAGACGCAGAAAGCATGTACTACGAAGAATTCTGGCAAGAACTAGACCAAAAATATAACAACACAGATACAATCGAACATCAAACTCCAAACAGAATCGCAATCTACACCGCAGCAACAAGAGATGCCGAACAAAAAAACGCACCAAAAGATATAAAAGAATTAGCCGAATGCTTCAAATGGAGACTAAACCAATGGGGAAAAAAACAAAAAACAATGTGGAACTACACAACAAGATTAGGATTAGAACGACTCGCCGAATCAAACCCACAAATTAAAGAACACATAAAAAATCAAAATAACGAAAAAATACCAGAATTCATAAACGAATGGCCAAGATAATTTTTTTGATTTACGACAACTGACCGGAGCGCAGACATCCACGACTCGTTGCACCACATAATTATACTTCCGGCGGTCATAAAAATGACGTTTGGAAGGAGATGCGTTGGCGGGAAGGCATTAGGCAACGAACCTAACGCCTCCATGTCTAATGCCTCAAGCCTTCAAAACATACATTTATTACCGCCGAAAGTATATTCATAAATACCACAAAGGGAAGCCCACAAAAAAACGAAATAATCAGGAAATTTTTAATGTGCAAAAAATTACTTTATTACAAATATATCGGTTTAATCTTGATTTAATTATGATTAAAATCGTAATTTAATCATAAATAAAATTGCAATAAAATTGTAAGAAGCTGATAAGTAGTCAAGTTAGAGGTGTGGTTTGTTCGATAAATTCGTTGGGATTGTGTTTTTTTTGAAGATGTTTCCCTGCGCGGGCGAGTTATATTTCAATCGAAAACAGTTAAAATTATCAAGTTGACAATTACGTTAATCGGAGTTGGCATTGTTTTGTTGGCTTGGTGTGGTTTGGTGTGGTGTGATTTTAATTTTTTTGTGGTGGTCAAATTATGAGTAGTATGAATTTGAAAAATTTTGTTTTGATGTTGTTTGGGTTTGGGGTTTTGTTTATTTTTGGGTTTGGAGTGCTTGTTGGTGAGGAGTCTGGAGTTGCGGTTTCCGCGAAGCCGCGTTTGGTTCAAGGGAGCTTGACAACAGTTACGCCGATGATCGATTTGACATTTAACCCCGCTATCGATCCGATCAAAGCCCTCCAACCACGCGGAATACCCGCTGCAAATCAAATCGTTTCTCCAAAAGATGTTTTGACTCACTCGACATTATCATACGCGACGACTTTTAACCGCGCTCATTTGACCGAAGTAATAAATGTTCTTGAGTCATTGCCGCCTGTTACCGACGATAAAAAAGTACTTGAGACGGTAATGAGTGATCCTGTTTTGCACCGTGATTATTGGGCAAGGAATGTCCGCTTTTCGCGTGATGTCTGGTGTCTGCAATTCAGCTTTAAGCCTTTGCGGGTTATAACGGTAGACATTCCGAATACGGAAGGAACTCTTGACAAAAAAGTTGTTTGGTATCTTGTCTACAATGTAAAAAATAACGGTCCGGCGGATATCGCGTCAGTACTCAAAAAGCACAAAACCGTAGACAAAACAACCGCCAAAACCGACAACAAACCCGCCGAAAGTAACATCGACCCCGCCGCCGATGACGGTGCCGATAATAACGCGGCAACGGCAGCAACAACAACGGCAACCGCAACAACAGCAGCCGCAAAACTCAAAAATAACACAACAATCCCCGAATACACAATCAATAAATACGGCTCAATCGGTACGGAAGTTGACGTGCCGACAAAAGGTAATAGTCCACAAATTAAAGATGTCCAAAATAAATATCAGTTGGAATATTTGCCGGACGCTGACAAGGGCGATGTCGTCAACGAAACGTATAAGCTTACCGGCGATACGTATATGGATTTGATGAATTTGAAGGGGACGTATGTACCGCGTGCGGGCGAGGATAGAGCAATCAGATTTATTCCGCAATTTTTGCTTGCTTCCGACCGGGTTGTTTTGAATGTGTTGTCTGGTATTGATCCGCAATCGGGGCAGGCTGTCTCAAAAACAGAGATTGATAAACAAATTTATGTTGACAGATTTTTGCCTCTTGCAATTCCGCTAATTATGAGGCGTGAAGGGATGAGTGCCGTGCCGGAAAACAGCGTAAGTATAAGCAGCAAAGAACTAAAATCGGGCGAGGATTATTGGGGAGTCGCGATGTGGGTAGATGTTGACCCGCGAATAAATAAATTCTCAATCTACGTAAACGGACTAACAAACGCCTACAAATGGGATGACATCGACGAAAAAAATATCGAACCGGGCAAAGGACGAAAAATGTTCCGAAAAGTTCTAAAAACAAATTGGTGGCGAAAAGGCGACCGATACTCAATCGATAATAATCAATTCCAACTCGGCGAATCAGGGGGGGTTGACTACGAGTGGATTTTCTTATAGGATACCCGCCCCTTTGGGTTAGTCGCATAGCCGATACCGGAGTCCGCCATATAGGACAAAGGGTTTTTTGAAACGAAAAATGTTTTTGTGCCTCTTGGCATACACAGACAAATTTCAGTACGGCTGGCAAATAACAAAGTTACAGAGTAACAAAGTACAGTGTGCAACATATTTATAATTTCGTTGACAAGAGCGGGTCAATATTGATTTGCATAAGTAAGCTGACAAAACGTGAGCGAAATTCATGGTGCGTTGTGTGTAATTAAAATTTAACAAAATCAGAAAGAATAATTGAGGTATTTTTATGGCTCATAAAAAAGGTCAAGGCTCAAGCCGAAACGGACGCGATTCTAACGGTCAACGGCGAGGAGTCAAAAAGTTTGCCGGAGAAGTCGTGCGTGCCGGTAACATTATCGTACGACAAGTCGGCTCAAAATTCCACGCCGGAAAAGGTGTCGGCACCGGCAACGATTTCACGCTTTTTGCGTTGGTGGACGGTACGGTAAAATTTGAACGAGGCGGTCGCCGCGTCAGCATCGTCCCAAAAGCATAAGCCAAAAATCAAAAAAAACATCACCAAATAAAACATCAACATGATACTTCTGATGAAGTCATTGTGTTGATGTTTTTTTGTGAATACGGAACAAAAAAATTAACGTTAGCGACGGGGGCTTGCCCTCGTTATACCACACATCTTTTAAGATGCTTTTTTTTGAGAATACGAAATAAACGAAAAATACGAAACATAACTAAATAATTTTTTTAACGCTAAACACGCTAAAAAACGAAATTCGCGAAAGTGATTTTAAAAATTGTGT